>CADCEW010000038.1 GCA_902800585.1 uncultured Prevotellaceae bacterium | reverse complement strand
ACACAAAGTGTGTCAACCGTTTGACAAACTTTTTGTCAAACTATGATTCAATTTTTGACAAAGTTTGAATCGTAAGGAATTATAGTTCTTTGTAGTGTAGTGTACTGCTTTTTCTTTCGAAAAACTTGGAACTTTGAAGATTTATTCCTATTTTTGCAAACGAGATGAACATAGATGGACTATTACATAAGTATTTCGAAGGATTAACTCCAACGATAGAAGTGTTCGATGACGAAAGCATTCATCGAGTATATTCTGATGTGGTTAATCTTTTGAAGGCATGCCCAGAAATAGAATTAAGCGCTTTACAATTACTTAGTTATTGCTTCTATGAAATTCTTGACAATGTCGTTACTCACTCGGGAAAGAATTGTGGAACAGTAATCTCTCAATATATTCCAGAAAAGAATGCCATTAAAATCCTTGTAGTTGACGACGGCATCGGAATCAAGGAATCATTGGCGGAAAATGAAAAGTACAAGGACATTTCTGAGGAAAAAGCAATCCAGATTTGTCTTCAAGACAATGTCACTGATGGTAAAGGCATGGGCTTTGGACTATATTCTACATTATGTTTGGTTAGAAATATTGGAATCCGATTAGAGTTGCATTCTGGTAGCCACATACTTATTTCGGATGGTAAAGTAGAAGAGATAAAATCTGCTCCAGAATGGCAAGGAACAATACTTTATCTGGAAATTCACTCTAATAAAGAAGTAGAGCCTAATGCTGTCTTGTTGAATCGAGTGGATGTCGAAGATGAGTTTAACGATACATTCTTAGACACAGAAGATATTGATGGACTTTGGTAACAAAAGGAGGTAAGAAATGATTATATTTAAGTTTAATCAATTTGGAGAGTACTTGGGAACGAGAATGCTTGGAGTAAGAGTTCGTGAACAATTGTTGCCATTACTTGATGGAGAAGAAAAAGTTGTTTTGGACTTTGAAGGTGTGGATGTCGTCTCAAACTCTTTTGCTGACGAATGTTTAGCAAAGCTCCTTATAGACAGATCTTTGGACGATATAAAACAACACACTACGTTCAGAGGCTTGAACGACTTTGCAAGAAAGAATATTGCTTTGGCTTTTAAGCGAAGATTATACTCTTTGCAAAGTGCATGAGATTTAGGAGTGCCAGAGCACTCCTTTTTTATTCCTCTATTCTTTATTGGTACATTGTTTTTGCGAGATTTCTTGAAAAACGGAGGTGTTCGGAGGTGTTGAACAAACACCTCCTCCCCTTCAATCCCTTTGCACATCGGCTTTCAGCACCTGTTGACGGAGGTGAGGAGGTGTTTTTCGCACTTTTTCTCTCTTAATTAAGAAAAAACAGGTCATTGATTCTTATGAGAGAAATCGATGACCTGTGCCTGTGAATCATAGATAATAATTACTTATCCACCAATTGCAAGCATTTCATTACTAATTCTTGCTTTTTAGACTTTAATTCTCTATCATAATGTCCTCCCATATATCTAATTCTTACATTTGTTATTTTGTGTTCCTTAAGTTTCTTAACATCATCATCACTTAAGGTAAATGATGTCTCAAAGTAATAACCATTTCCAAATTTTGTTGATCCGACTCCTGTATAGTTTGTTGTTAACTCCACGGTATCATCATTATCAAGCAGAAATGTTACTCCACTATTTTCATCATACTTTTCCATGTCTTTTAATAGAATATTTGCAGGCATTGCATAGGCATTTCCTACCTTTCTAATTTGGAAATCAAATTTGTAAATGAAACCCGATGCCATAAAATTAACAGAATACAAAGATTCCATCGACGTTTCTATGGTCTGCTCTTTTGTGAATTTATCTACTTCATTCTTCTTTATTTTTTGAGCATACAAAGCAGATGTCAATATAGACATTGCAAATAATAAAATCACTTTTTTCATCGTCTAAAAAAATAAAAGGCGGAACTGTTCGATGCTTATCTGAACTCTGGTACCGCCAAGTAACCATAATAGTAACAAGCACAAACAGCCCACGCCTTACGACGCGAACTTTTAATCTGCTTGTTCTTACTATTATCGAAATTTTGGCGGTTTCGAGTCCAAAGAACAAGAGCAAAAGCTCAATATCTATTTATAAGTACGAACAGAAACGCTAATCTGTAAGTTAATAATCAATTAAAAATCTCTCTATGACCTCATGAGGCTGAGCCTCAGCAATAAGGTCGGAAGCGTCGTTCGTTCTGTTTCTATGTCATTGGCAAATCTGTTTTAGAATTAGAGAATTAAGTTATTACGATTGCAAATATACAAAAAAAGTTGGAAAGAGAGGCATTTCTCTATTAAATTTGCATAATTCAGTAGATATTTGTACCTTTACCCAATAATTGGGCGAAAGTACTCACACTCGAAAAAAAGAGTTAAACTCTTTGTTTTGTTCTCGCTTATTCGTATCTTTGCAATTGATAAAATAAATAACGAAACCAAACGCTATAAATTATGATACGCCAATCATTCAAGAGCATATTCTCATTGTTTGTCCTGCTATTGTCAGGTGTGCTTTCAATGTCAGCCCAGCAGGTTACGGAAAAGGCAGCATTGTCGAAAGCCCAAGAGTTCTTTACCCATTCAGACGTGGTTTCAAGGAGAGTAGCCCGCAAGGCACCACAGTTAACCCTTGCCAACAACTGTAATGAGTTCTATGTCTTCAATGACGAGGCTAACGGCGGCTATGTTGTTGTAAGTGGTGAGGAGCGTATGCCCGACATTCTGATGTTCGCAGAGGACGGGAGTTATAATGAAAAGGAGATGCCCTGCAACATGAAAGCGTGGCTCGATGACTATGCCAGACAAGTGAGCTATTTGCGTACCCATCCTGAGGCGAAGTCGTCACGGCGTGCTCGTGCCAACAAAGCCAATATCGGCAATCTGCTTGATTGCTGGTTTGATCAGGGGAATCCCTATAACGACAAATGTCCTGAAGTGGACGGAAAACACTGTTCCACTGGTTGTGTAGCCACAGCGATGGCACAGATTATGTATTATTATAAGTGGCCTAATCAGACATTGGAAACCATTCCTGCATATACAACCTTCACCTTAAATATTTCTGTGCCGGAAATCCCTGTGACGACTATCGACTGGGCGAATATCCTGGAGGGTTACAATGATGGCGATACATATAATGCTACACAGGCGGATGCCGTCGCTACATTGATGAAACTCTGTGGCAGTTCTGCTGAGATGGATTATACCATTATAGGCAGCGGAGCACAAACCTATGCGGCACGAAATGCATTTATAAAATTTTTCGGATACAGCGATATGATTGAAAGCGTGAGTCGTTTCGAGTTCAATACAGATGATTGGGAACAGCTGGTGTACGACGAGTTGAATGCCAAGCGTCCCGTTTTGTATATTGGTATCTCAGAAACACGCGGAGGTCATGCTTTTGTTCTGGATGGTTATAAAGACGGATTCTTTCATGTCAACTGGGGATGGGGAGGCAGTGAATCCTATGTCATGATGACAGGTGAAGATGATTGGCAGGGATTCACCATATTCCACAGTGCCGTTATTAGCATACAGCCTGACAACGGAGAATATACCAGCCAATATGCAGTTGTTGAAGGCGAGAAAATGACAGTTTATTACGACAATAAGAGGTCACAACGTTCAGGAACAGTCTTGGCTCATAAAGAAGATTGGCAAAACTACAAAGATATTATTACGGAAATTGTTATCGACCCTTCTTTTGCTAAATTGAATTTAAGATCTTTAGCATCTTTCTTCGATAATATGGAAAAACTACAGAAAATTGAAGGTATTGAAAATCTAAATACCAATAATGTAACTGATATGTCTAATATGTTCAGAGGTTGTAACAGTCTGACCAGCTTGAATGTCATTGGGTTCAAAACAGATAACGTAAAGGACATGGATTACATGTTCCAAAATTGTTCCAGCCTTACCAGTCTGGATGTTAGTGGGTTCATTACGGATAATGTGAAGTACATGACTGGCATGTTTAGTGGTTGTTCCAATCTGACAACGATATATGCAAGTGAACGTTGGGATATGTCAAAAGTGGAAGCAACAGATGATATGTTCTATAATTGTGAGAAACTTGTCGGCGGAGCAGGGACAGTCTACACACCGGATTTTATTAATGGAGAATATGCCCGTATTGACAAGGGACCAAGTTCCCCAGGCTATTTCACCTATAAGGCTCCTCCTTACATCCCTGGCGATGTCAATGGTGATGGTCTTGTGAATGTGACAGACATTGTGGCAACAGTGAACTACATCATGGAGAAGTCATCTCCTGACTTCAACAAAGAAGCTGCAGACTTGAATGGTGATGGCGAGATTAATGTGACGGATATCGTGATGATGGTGTCCATTATCATGAATGGCGATGGAGGCTCATCACGTCGTACTGCCGCAACATCAAGCAATTTGATAATCAGCGGAAACAACATCCAATTGAGGAATGCTGAGACCTATACCGCTGCGCAGTTTGACATCAACCTGAGTGATGGACAGTCAATCAGTAATGTCGTTCTGAACGGTAGCAGCGATCACGACCTGTATTGGAAGATGATAGACACGAATACCTGTCGTGTTGTTGTCTATTCAATGACGAATGCAGCTTTCTGTGTCAACGACGACAACCTGTTTAATGTCTTCATGAATGGTGGTCAGGATGCTACTATCAGTAATGAGCTACTGATTAAGGCAGAAGGTGCAACAGGTATTGATGCTATCCGTAGGGAGACAGAAAACGGAAAGGTCTATGACCTGAATGGTCGTCAGGTGAAGAACCCACGAAAGGGTGTCTATATCATCAACGGCCGTAAGGTGGTAGTGAAATAACAGTCTAAAGTCCAGTCCGAAAGAAAGCCTCCGAACAATCGTTTGGAGGCTTCTTCTTTCTACAAATGAGAATACCAAAGGACTGGTACCTGACATAAACAATGTCTGAGGTAAGAAGGAAGAGGGAGGAAAGATCTTCATTGAAGATTAAGTAAAGATCTCTTTTTTCTATAAAAACAGAAAACACTTGCATAATTCAGTTAAATTTCGTACCTTCGCAGGCAGAAACGAAACATTATAATAGAATGAAAATCTTTATGACAGAGGGCGAGTTACCTATCGAAGTGATTAACGGTCGTCCTGGCTATATCAACTTCCTCGATGCCTTTAATGCTTGGCAACTGGTGAAGGAGTTGAAGGCTGCCACTGGTCTTCCTGCCGCTGCCTCGTTCAAGCATGTATCGCCTGCAGGTGCCGCTGTTGGACTTCCTTTGAGCGACACGTTGAAGAAGATATACTTCGTGGATGACATACAAGGTCTGGATGACTCTGCCATCGCTTGTGCTTACGCCAGGGCAAGAGGTGCAGACCGTATGTCTTCTTATGGCGATTTCGTAGCACTGAGCGACACTTGCGACGCAACGACAGCGTTGTTGTTGAAGCGCGAAGTGAGCGATGGTGTGATTGCTCCTGACTATACTGCCGAGGCGATTGAGATATTGAAAGACAAGCGCAAGGGTACGTATAACGTCATTAAGATTGATCCTAACTACCAGCCTGCTCCTATTGAGACTAAGCAGTGCTTTGGCATTACCTTCGAACAAGGACGTAACGAGATTAAACTCGACGATCCTGCCCTGTTTGAAAACATCCCCACCCAGAACAAGACATTCACTGCAGAGGCGAAGCGCGACTTGATTATCGCATTGATTACGCTGAAATATACGCAGTCGAACAGCGTCTGCTATGTGAAAGACGGACAGGCCATCGGCATCGGCGCTGGTCAGCAGAGTCGTATCCATTGTACTCGTCTGGCAGGAAACAAAGCAGATATTTGGTGGTTGCGCCAGCATCCTAAAGTGATGAACCTGCCTTTCAAGGAGGGTATCCGTCGTGCAGACAGAGACAACACCATTGATGTCTATATCTCAGAAGATGAACACGACGACGTATTGCGCGATGGTGCCTGGCAGCAGTTCTTTACAGAACAGCCCGCTGTGCTGACGATGGCAGAGAAGAAAGAATGGATTGCCAAGAATACGAAGGTGGCTTTAGGCTCGGATGCTTTCTTCCCCTTTGGCGACAACATTGAGCGTGCCCATAAGAGTGGTGTGGAGTTCATTGCACAGGCTGGCGGTTCTGTCCGCGATGACCACGTCATCATGACGTGCGACAAATATGGTATCGCAATGGCATTCACAGGAGTTCGTTTATTCCATCATTAATATTATGGGTAAGGAGGACGATTTTCAGAGTATTCTGGAGAATGGTATCTCGTTTGGTCGCGGCGGCGGACCTCGTAAAGAGGACGATAAAGTCAAGACCAAGGCGAAGAAAAAGAAATACATCACTGGTGCTCACGGTAGCGGTTCTGCACGACAGAAAGCCAAATACCGTGAGCAGCGGGCTAATCGTCATAAGAAATAACATACTAAAAAGCGGAGCGCTTCACAACGCTCCGCTTTCTTGTTTTTCATCATTAAAAGAGTGTTTATTAGAAATTCAATTCCTTACCTCTATAGAAGTCAAGGAGACTGGTCTGATAAAGATATTCATAACGAGCCTGTACAAGGTCGCTCTCCGCTTTCAGATAACGATTCTTCGCCTCGTTGAATTCTGTGATGTTTGCCTTACCATTCTCATACTTCGCTTGCGTCAGTGTGAAGGCATCCTCACTTGATTGGCGAGCGACCTCGCTGCTCTCATACTTTGCCTGGGCAGCCACAGCATTATAATAGACCTGCTGTATCTCCTTATAGAGCGTCTTTTTGATATTATCGAGTTGCAACTGCTGGTTCTCACGATCGATACGTGCAGAACGAATACTATTGCGAGTCGAGAAACGATTGAAGATAGGTACGTTCAAGCTCAAGCCAATATACTGCGAGAAGTTATTCTTCAGTTGAGAAAAGAAACCATCTGAAGGAACACCACTGATTGTGTTGTAGTTCGATTGTAATCCACCTGTCAACGAAAGCGTAGGATAAAGAGCAGCCTGTGCAATCTTGATATTCTTCTCTGAAGCATCCAAGCGAAGTTGTTCTGCCTTCACTTCTGGCTTAAAGAGAAGTGCTTCCTGGTAGATAATATTCGGATCACTCGGAATATTCAGAATATTCTGATTATTCAGATTGGGTCTGACGATAGAGAAACCTTCAGGGGTAGGCAACTCCAGCAACTGCGTCAAGACAAGCAATGCCAAATGAAGATTGTTCTGTGCCTGTGTTGCTGTCAACTGACTCTGCGCAAGGGTGGCTTTCTGTTGTGACACATCTGCCCCACTCGCCTTACCGTTCTCCAAGAATCTCTCCAAGCGAGCTACCTGCATGGAATCTATCTCAACCTGTCGCACTGCCACATCAGCAATCTCCATATCATAGAGAATCTGTACAAAAGCCTTTGCTACCTGCATACGGATATCATTCTTCGCCTTCTCCAAGTCCTGTGTGGCCGCCTCTAAGTTCAACTGGTTGAGTTTGATGTTATTTGGAATCTTGAAACCAGTAAACAAAGGAACATTCGTACCTATACTGAAAGACGTAGAACTGGTGCTACGATTCGTATAAGTATTATCTACCGTCAAACCACGGCCGAAAGAAAACCGCTCACTGACACTTCCACTCAAGTCAGGCAAACGACTGTTCTTCGCTGTTGACAACTGTATCTCACGCTGGATACGCTGGTTGTCACGCTGTTTGATTTGGATGTTATGACTGACAGCATACTCCGTACACTGGCGAAGTGTCCAATGCTTCGACTGAGCATTTAAAGGTAAAAGGGTAAAGAGGTAAAAAGGTAAAACCTTCACCCACCCTTGAACCTTTATTTTATATATCTGCTTCATTTCTTTTACTTTTTAACCTTTTTACTTTTTTACCTTTCTTAATCCTCTTTCGTTTCTGCTATTATCTCAGGACCACGCACCTTGTCTTTGGCAGTCAGTCCCTTCTTAATCTCAATATTCACACCATCAGAGAGTCCTGTTTCCACCTGCTTGCGCTCATAAGTTTTCTGTTTACCACTACCTTTTACAATATATACAAAGGTGGAGTCGCCAGAAAACTCGATGGCACTCTCAGGAATCGTCAGTGCTTTCTGTACCTGTCCCAGTACAATCTCTGCATTGGCAGAATAACCAGAGCGAATCTTGTCATCCTTTGCCACCTTCACAGCAGCCTTGATCTCAAACTGGTTGGCACCATTGCTCTCTACTGCCTTCGGAGAGATATACTCCAAAGAAGCGTCGAACTTCAAGTCCTGCAAGGCACCAATAATAATCTTCATCGGCATCCCATTGTAGAGTTGTCCGACTTCCGTCTCATCGATGTTACCACGGAAGATAAGATCGTTCATGTTTGCTACACTGGCAATGGTCGTTCCATCGTTGAAAGTGTTGGAAAGAATGACGGAATTACCTACCTTTACAGGGATATCGAGGATGACACCACTGATAGTAGAACGGACCAGTGTACTGGAAGCACTGGCATTCGATTTCGACACGCCATCGCGAACAACCTGTAAGGCATCCTGCGAGGCCATCAGTTCCTCTTTTGCCTGCTTCAACTTCTGTGCAATCTGGTCATACTCGTCTGCAGAAACCAACTTCTGGTCATAAAGGTTCTTCTCACGCTCGTAGTCAACCTTCGCCTGCTGGAGATTCAAACCAGCGAGGCGGACACGACTCTCTGCAGAGGAAAGTTGCGCCATATCAGGGATGACTTTCACCTTAGCGATAATCTCACCAGCCTGCACATAGTCGCCAGGATCTTTCAACAGTTCAGTGATGATACCACTAATCTGTGGTTTGACATTCACCTCATTACGAGGTTCAATCTTACCTGTGATGATAGTTGTCTTCTTAACCTCGTTCATCTCAGGGGTGAACTCGCTATACACCACTTCCTTAGGTTGTGACTTCTGCCACAGGAACACGAAGGTTCCGATGAAGATTAGTGCGATAATCGCAGCAATAATCAGTTTTCTGTACTTTTTCATATTATTATTATATTTTCTGAATTTTCGGAATATTCGGAGTAATTAGAGTCATTCATCTCGCATGGCATCGACTGGTTTGATACTCATGGCACGTGCTGCAGGAGCCAATCCTGCCAGCACACCCATCAGACTTACCATCAGTGCGGCGGCAATGGCTGTCCAGAATCCCACTTGGAAGTGAGCCGTCACAATGCCATCCTCTGTATTTCCCATCTCTAACATCTGCAGAATCATGACACCAAAGAGGATACCACTCATTCCAGCCACTAACGTCAACACGATACTCTCTGAGATAATCTGTGAGAGAATCATCTTGGGTGTAGCACCAATCGCACGACGGATACCTATCTCCGTTGTACGTTCACGAACAGTTACCATCATAATGTTTGATACACCGATGGCACCAGCAAACAGTGTTCCCAGACCTACCAGCCACACAAGGAAGTTCACGCCCTTGAAAAGATTGTCAATCATCTGGAAAAGCACTTCCGTGTTAAACACCATCGCACCCTGTTCATCAGTAGGATCGATATAATGTGCACGAGCCACTGTCTCACGAATACGATCTGTAATCTTAGACATCACTACACCTTCCTTACCAGTAACGGCTATCATGTGAACCTGTGAACCATAGTTATACGCCTGTCTCATCTGTGTGAAAGGCAGTGACACACCTGTTCCTGGTTCACCATTTAACTGGATACCTTCAGCGGCAGTAAAGTCTACACCAACAATCGTGTAATAAGTAGAGTCGATACGTATGCTTTGACCACAAGGGTCGCCGCCATCCTTGAACAGTTCCTTATATACTTTCTTCTGAATGACACACACCTTACGATTATTCTTCAGGTCCATGTCATTGATATAACGTCCATAGCGCATCAGAGGATTCTGTATAGCGGCATACGAAGGCTCAACGCCTACAACACTGATAGATGCCTTACGATCTTCATAATAGGCAAGACTGCTATTACCAAAGAGCATTGGTGACACTACATTTAATTCTGGTACATTATTCTTGATACGCTGCACATCCTTATAGTCCATTGACCAACTACGCCCTTTGCGGAAACCTTTATACGCCTTTGATGTTGGTTGTGACCATACCAAAGCGGAGTTAGTGGCAAAACCAGCAAAGTTCTCATTCAGTTTCTCCTTCAGTCCCTGACCGCCTCCAATGAGTACGATGAGCATGAATACACCCCAGAACACACCAAAGCCTGTCAGGAAGGAACGCGACTTGTTACGTGTCAGCGTGTCGATAATCTCTCTATATGAATCAATATCTATTCTCATAATCTTCTAGTTGTTCTAGATTCTCTAGATTTTCTAGTCAGCGCGGAGAGCCTCTATAGGACGGATACGACTGGCCTTATAGGCAGGAATGAGTCCTGCTATCGTGCCTGCGATGACCATCACCATCGTTGCCTCGAAACACACATCAAGACCTACTGTCGGATCAAGGAACATCGTCGCCTTAAACAATCCTGTATCAATGGTCTCATGACCTATCGTTGCATCCATATACTCATTGGCTGCTATACCCAGCACCATACCGATATAGCCGAAGAAAGTCGTGATAATCACACTCTCGACAATTATCAGTTTAAGAATGCTCCAGGGTTTAGCACCTATCGCCTTGCGGATACCAAACTCATGTGTACGCTCCTTGACAGTAATCAGCATGATGTTCGAGACACCCACAATACCACTCAACAAAGTAAAGAGTCCTACTATCCATAGAGCCGTGCGGATAATACTAATACCATTCTCCATCTGCAAACTCTGTGTAAAGCGGTTCCATATCCAGATAGCACTCTCGTCTTCTGGATGTGCCTGATGATTGGCATTGATATGTTGACGATAATCCTTTTCAAAGTCTTCGTTCGCCTTTTCCGTAGGCAGCCCATGGAAGGTAAACTCAATACGTCCGGCATCATCTGTATTGGCACCGAAGATGCTCTTGATGGCAGAATAAGAAGAGAAGGCATTCGCCTGTCCATTCTCATTCTCTTTATAGATACCAATGACCTTAAAAGAGAATGCGCCCACTTCCACATACTGACCTATCAATGACGGATAGTCATTAGGCAGGAGTTCCTTTGCCTGCTTATTGCTCAGCACCAAGACTTTGCGTTTCTCTTTCTGGTCGATGTCGTTGATAAACCTGCCATAGAGCATATTTACCTTGTCTATCTTATTATGATTCGGATAGACACCCGCTATCGACGTAGAGATATACTGCTGTCCGAGACTTATCGTCGCTCTGGTCATATACTGAGCACCAACTTCATCAACATACTCTTTGAACTCAGAACCCGTTGTCTCGATGTCGTTCTCCTGCAAGCGAATCGCCCTGCCTTCCTTCAGTCCCTGATAGGCTTTAGAGGTCTCTCCGCCAAAGACGACCATCGAGGATGAGAGGAAACGGTCACTCTGTCTCAGGTTCGCATTGATGAGTCCATTGCCTGCACCTAACAGAACGATAAGCATGAAGATACCCCATGCTACCGCAAAACCAGTCAGTCCCGTACGCAGTTTATTGCGTCGCGCTGTCTGCCATATCTCATTCAATAACTCCATCTTTGATACGGATAATACGGTTGGTCTGTGCACCCACATTCGGATCGTGAGTCACAATAATCTGTGTCATATGCTCTTCGTCATTCAACTTCTTCAACAACTGCATCACCTCTACAGAAGTCTTAGAATCAAGAGCACCCGTAGGCTCATCGGCAAGGATGATCTGCGGGTTCGTAATCAAAGCACGGGCAATGGCTACACGTTGTTTCTGTCCACCAGACAGTTCGTTGGGATAATGGTCTGCCCAATCTAGAAGTCCTAGACGTTCTAAATACTCTAAAGCAAGGGTGTGCCGCTTTTTACGCGACACCCCTTGATAGAAGAGCGGCAACTCCACATTTTCTACTGCTGTCTTGAACGAAATCAAGTTAAACGACTGGAAGATAAATCCTATCATGTGGTTACGATACTCGGCAGCCTTACGTTCAGAGAGGTTCCAGATAGGCACCCCGTTGAGCAGATACTCGCCACTGTCGTAATTGTCAAGAATACCCAAGATATTCAATAAAGTAGACTTTCCCGAGCCTGATGCTCCCATGATGCTGACGAACTCTCCTTTCTCGATATCCAGTGAGATGCCCTTCAGCACATGGAGAGGCTGTGCACCTTGATAGGTTTTGTTGATGTCTTTTAGATGTATCATGAAAACTTTTTTACCTTTGTTTATTCATTAGACGTTGTTTCCTCACCAGAAGTTGCGACAAACGCGTCTTTAACATCTTCTAACGTAATACCTAACAGTTGCATCTGTCGGAAGAGTTCTGGCAAACGTTCTTTCATGAACTCTTTCTTGCGTTCCTTGAGAATCTGTTTCTTCGCTCCTTTCGTCACGAAGTAGCCGAGTCCCCTTTTATTATATATAATGTTCGCGCGAGCCAACTCATCGTAAGCCTTGACGACAGTGTTGGTGTTCACCTCCAAGAGAACGGCATACTCTCTGACGGAGGGAATGCGATCGTCATCCTTGTAGTTATCTGCGAGAATCTCATCACAGAGACGGTCTGCCATCTGCAAATAGATTGCTTTATCGTTTGTGAAATTCATACGTTCAACCATTTATTGTTAATGACCTGCATACGAGTAAACAGCTTATAAGAAGCCCAATAGTGGAAGACAATCAGCAGACAGCCTATTGTGTTAATGATATAGAACAAAGGATGGAAAATGCGGATGTACGTCTGTGTCTCCTCATCCCAATGATTATTTATAAATTCGATGTCAACACCGCTCCAGTCTATATGCTTTAGAATAATGGTCAACAGGATGGAAACAATAATGATCGTACCACTGGTCAACAGGAACTGGTGGCGACGGAACAAAGTGCCACCCACAATATAGAGCGAATGGAAGTAAAACATGAATGTTAAAACCATCCAAAGAAAAAGCCTTTCCTCAGAAGATGAAACCGCTTCCCTTTGAGAATCAAAAAGTATGGGGAAGCCCCAGACAATGATGCGACCCGTCACCCAATCCACAAAGACACGCAGGGCATCGGCAAGAAAAAATGCACCAACCGTTACGACTGCCATCAATACGATAGAGAGCAATATGCTGATGACATATTTCTCCAAATTTGAGACTGGCCATAGCAGATAGGCGGAACGCTTAGGCGTATCCTTCATCTGCGAGAACATGCCACTGGCTCCGAAAAGCATCGCGATACAGAAGAAGATAAGACCAAAGGAAACACTCTGCCTCACAAGCCGTTCGTAGGCTTGATAAAGTTCGTCCGTCCCCCATGTCTCCATTAATTCATACGACGTTCCCTGTATACGGGTCCAGAAAAGACCTGCCATGAACATCACGAGTGTGTAGATACTGAAAAGACGAATCCACATCTTACGTCCCACCATCAACTGGCATTTCAGTGCCTGTCCGAATCTATTTATATTAAAGGTACTCATTTTGCTTGCGTTTTATAGTTAAACAATAATTCGAGATTCACTTGCGTCTCTGCATTACCTTCCTGACGCTTGGTAATAACAGCATTACCCTGCAAGGTGGGTTCGGCATAGAGTACACTTTCATCCATCTCCTGGAGACTGCGATACTCGAAGGTGAACTGCTCCTGAATATCCTGCATCGAGGCATTGAGTAATACACTGCGCTGATCGAGGATGATGATATGGTCGAGCATCTGCTCCACATCATGAACCTGATGCGTGGAGATAATCACTGTGCGCTCCTCTGTCATGTTTTGGGCAATGACCTTGCGGAACTGTGACTTCGAAGGAATATCCAATCCATTCGTTGGCTCGTCCATGAAGAGATATTTGGTGTTGGTGGCCATCGCGAAAGCGATATATGCCTTCTTGCGCTGTCCCATTGAAAGCTCATTGAACTTCACATTACGATCCAGTTCAAAGTCCTTCAGACAGTTGTCCAGTATCTCATCAGAGAAGTTAGGATAGAAAGGACGATAGATTTTCACATATTCTGAGAGTCGCATTGCTGGCAACTCAAATTCTTCTGTGACGAGGAAGATGTCGCGCAATACCTCAGGTTTTCTCTTGCGTGCCTCTACGCCATCAACACTAACATAACCGTTATTGGGACGAAGCAACCCTGAAAGCAGATAAAGTAGTGTCGACTTACCCGTGCCGTTCTTGCCGAGCAGTCCATAGATACGGTCCTCTTCCAACCGGAGGGAGAACCCGTCGAATACAAGTGTCTTCTGACCCTTGTAATGGAAACTGATGTTTTGTACGTTAATCATACGTCTTTTTCTTTTATGAATATTACTTTGTTATACTCTGTATTAGTGTACCGCCTTAATAGTACACTGCAAAAGTAGCGCTTTTATTCTTTCCCTCCAAATTTTTCGGCGTTTTTTTTTGCCAATAAGCATTATTTAACATTCCCACCTTATATTATTATACGCGTAAAAGGAGTTTTTTCTTTGATAATATTTTAAAATATTTTAAAAGAATGCTTTCCCAGTATTTTCGTCGAAGAATTTGCACAACTCAGGGAAATATCATCAACGACAGTAAAGATATTTCAAAGAAAATGATTATCTTTGCACGACCATAAACCGATATTATATGAAAATGATCTCGATCAACAGACATTTTATTGTCGTTGTTCTTCTCTTGTTGGTCTGCATGCCCATAGTGGCACAGACTCAGAAAACAGACACTGCGAGCACACACTTGCTCAATGAAGTCCGTAAGTATTTTAATTCCGACAATGAAAGCGCCTTCTACGACGCCTGCCAGAATTATCGTGAGTATTATCTGGCAATGGGAAACCTCCCTCTGTATTACAAAGGCTGGACGCACGAAGTCCTCTATGATGTCAACCACAACCATTTCTATCGTGCCTTACGAAAGACGACACTGATGCGGAATGACATGAGACAACGGAAGGCGGAATCAGAATACTATAACGCTACCCACCTGCAAGGTATCATCTATTCACTGCGAGGTAACATCACCCTCGCCCACCAGTATTTTGAGCATGCATTGGAGGAAGTGGACCACTCTCAACCTACTAACCTTATCTCTATCTATATGGACTTGGCGAATATCGAGATGGACACCAATCCGGAAGAAGCAATGAAGCATCTAAACTGTGCCATTTCCATCATTAAGGCAAATGGAGGAAGATATGAATACAGCGATGCTATCGGCTTTAAGGTGATTGTCGCCTATGCCATGCGTGACTGGGATACACTCAAAAAGAGTTATCAGGAATATATGAAACTGCAGGAGACGCTGGGAAATGATTTTAGTACAACATACTATCATTATGTGAAGATCTGCAAGAATATTGCCGATCACCATTACGGAGAGGCCATCCGTCTCACAAACTTATTGACCAACACGACCGACCAATATAAATTCCAGACAGAGATCTACGAAATGGCTGGTGATACTGTAAAAGCCTTCATGGCACAGAAACGCTATTCTGCCGTTAAGGACTCTGTCAATAATGTCATCATGAGTGAGGAGTTAGTGGGGTCTGCCAATGACCTCGCCCTTGCAGAGATGCAGAAAGAAGAATGTAGTGAACGCTCAGAGCGTATGAAATGGAGCATGTTTGCCTTGGTTCCTTTCGCTTGTCTGATACCCATTGCTGCCTGCCAATGCCATAAGCGTAAATACACCAAGAAACTGCAACAGCAGAACCATGAACTGATGATTGCGCGTGACAAGGCTCAAGAGGCAGAGCGCATGAAGATTAGTTTCATCCAGAACATGAGTCATGAGGTACGTACACCTCTGAACGTTATCAGTGGCTTCGCCCAGGTCATCAGTAATCCAGACAATTCCATGAGTGAGGAAGATCGTGCCGAGATGGTCACTCGCATTGCCAACAGTTCCAATCAAATCGTGCGTATCATCAGTGAGATACTTGATGTCTCTGGAAAGGAGAGTATTCACTATATTGACAAGAGTGACTCCGTCTCTTGTAACGAGTTGGCAAAGAATGTGTTACAGCCCTACCAAGACGAGTATAAAGATATTGACATCCGCTTCAACAGTAATCTGAAAGACAGTTTTAAGATTATTACCAATAGTCAGGAAGCGGAAAAGGTTCTCAATAACCTGCTGAATAATGCCTGCAAGTTTACGGAACAAGGTTCCGTCACACTCTCCTGCTATCAGGATGAGTTAGAGAAAATGGTATGTTTCAGTGTGACTGATACAGGCAAAGGTATCAAGGAAGGCGAGGAAGAGAAAATCTTCGAACATTTCTATAAAGTGGATGCCTATAAGGAAGGGGTCGGATTAGGACTTCCTCTTGCCCGTCGTATTGCCCGTCAGTTGGGTGGTGATGTCGTCCTCGACACTACCTACAAAGACGGCAGCCGCTTTATCCTGAAACTGCCTAAAGAACAATAAAGACTATCGGGTATCAGCACCCCACATCATCTTTTCACGCAGAGTATTGAAGTAGCGATGATCTGAACGTTTTACTACCTTGATATCATAAGGTGCACGACGGAGTGTTATTTTCGTTCCTTCATTGCATTTCTCCGAACGTCCGTCAATGGCAACGAGGAAGTTATGACTACGGCTCTCCACACCAAGTTCTATCACGGAATTGTCGGGAAGAACTATCGGGCGTACATTCAGTGAGTGAGGAGCAACAGCCGTCATAGAAAACACCTTTGTACCTGGCACAATGATAGGTCCACCGACAGACAATGAATAGGCCGTAGAACCTGTCGGAGTCGAGATAACAAGACCATCAGCCTGATAGGTGTTCAGATACTGCCCATTGATATTGGCTCGAATACTAATCATCGAGGCCGAGTCACGTTTCAGAATAGCAACATCATTCAGTGCAAAGGGATAGCCCTGTAACAGTTGTCCGTCTGTCTCTACCAATATCACAGCACGCGTTTCCAAGGTAAAATCATCTTCATAAAGCGCATTGATAATATGCTCTATCTCATGGGCATTGACATCTGCAAGAAATCCCAGACGTCCTGTGTTGATACCAAGGATTGGTGTCTCTTTAGAACCTACCATACTGGCGGCACGGAGGAATGTTCCGTCACCTCCCATGGAAATAACAAAATCTGCATCAAAGTCATTACCATCAAATACACTCGTCACCTCAATTCGCAACTGCTGGCCGTTTTGCAGGAAGTCATAGAACTCACGTTCCATAAACACATCAGCCTCGTGCTCAGAGAGACTGGCGAGTATTTTCTGTATAGAAACAGACTTCTTCGGCTGGTAGGTATTACCGAAAATAGCAAATCGTAGTTTTCGTGAAGCCATAAATTTTATTGTCAATTTAGCCTTTATTTGGCAAACATTTACTATCTTTGCAGTGATAATGCGCGACAAAGATACTGATTTTCAGTGAAAACACGCATAACTGAAGGAATAATTTTAATGAGAAAATGACAAAACTAAGTGTAAATATCAACAAAGTAGCCACGCTGCGTAATGCAAGAGGAGGCAATAATCCCAATGTGCTGGCTGTGGCACATGACGCAGAACTGTTTGGTGCTCAAGGCATCACAGTACATCCACGACCTGACGAAAGACATATCCGCTATCAGGATGTACGCGACTTAAAACCTTTAATAACCACCGAGTTCAATATTGAAGGTAATCCCATCGACTCGTTCGTAGCATTAGTACTGGAGGTGGTTCCCAAACAGGTAACATTAGTACCTGACGGACACGACCAATTGACTTCCAATCACGGATGGGACACGATAGAGAATAAGACGTTCCTTACAGATATCTGTAAGACATTCAAGGAAGCAGGTATCCGCACCAGTATCTTCGTCGACCCTGACCCCAAGATGGTGGAAAGTGCAAAAGCTTGCGGCGCTGACCGTGTAGAACTATACACAGAACCTTACGCTTCTGGTTATGCGGCTAATCGTGAGGCTGCCATTGCCCCCTTTATCGCTGCTGCCGAGGAGGCCAAAAAGGTTGGCTTAGGACTCAATGCAGGTCATGATCTCTCGTTAGAGAACTTGCATTACTATCATCAGATGATTCCATGGACTGACGAAGTATCCATCGGACATGCCATCATCTGTGACGCCCTCTATATGGGACTTCGTGAAACAATTAAAAAATATCTACAAGCACTTTTATAAATTATGGCAAGAGTATATATTTTCTTAGCAGACGGCTTCGAGGATGTCGAGGCGCTGATTCCCGTTGACGTATGGCGTCGCGGAGGTATTAAAGTGACAACGGTAAGTATTACAGATTTCCCCTTAGTACAATCGGCTCATGGTGTAAACATCGAGACCGACGTGATGTTTGAACAGTGTGACTTCACTGATGCCGACCTGCTCTTCTTGCCTGGCGGTATGCCTGGTGCCTCCAACTTGTATGCTCATGAAGGAATACGGAAGGCCGTTCGTGAACAGGCTAAGAAAGGTAAAAAAATCGCAGCCATCTGTGCTGCTCCTGCTGTCGTTCTTGCACAGTTAGGTATCCTTGACGGCAAACGTGCCACTTGTTATCCTGGTTTTGAAGAGATGCTGAAGAAGGCCACCTACACAGGAGATTTGGTTACCGTTGATAATAATATCACAACGGGAGAAGGTCCTGCTGCCGCATTCCCGTTTGCCTATGAGTTATTAGGACAACTCGTTGATACACAGACTGCTGACCAAATAGCAGAAGGCATGCGTTTCAAACACCTGATGGAGAGTAAGTAACATTCATGGATTATATCATCATCGTAGCAGGAGGAAAAGGTTTGCGCATGGGAGGAGACATCCCTAAGCAGTTCCTTCCTATTGGCGGACGCCCTATCTTGATGCGTACGCTGGAACGGTTCCGTGAGTATTCCTCTACCCTGCAAATCATCCTTGTACTACCCAAAGACCAACAGGACTATTGGTTGCAGTTATGCAAGGAGTACGATTTCAAGGTTGACTATCAGATGACGGATGGTGGGGAGACACGTTTTCATTCAGTACAGCATGGTCTTGCCCTGATTCCTGATGATGCAGAAGGAGTCGTGGGTGTTCATGATGGTGTGCGCCCCTTCCCCAGTATAGAGGTTATCCGCAACTGCTATGAGACGGCAAGGGAAAAGAAGGCGGTCATCCCTGTGATTCCTGTGGTGGAGACAGTCAGGAAATTAGCTTCTATAGGAACTATAGGCACTATTCCTTCTCAAACCGTTCCTCGCAATGACTATCGCCTCGTACAGACGCCCCAGACCTTTGATATCCAATTGTTAAAGGCAGCCAACCGACAACCGTATAACGACAACTTCACGGATGATGCTTCCGTCGTCGAAGCTTATGGACAGGAGATTACATTGGTAGAGGGTAATCGTGAGAATATCAAGATTACCACCCCTTACGATATTGTCGTAGCAGAAGCATTAATTAAATGACTGACATTCTGCAACAAGACATCCAATACCTACCAGGCGTAGGTCCTAACAGGAAGAAAATGCTCAGCCAGGAACTGGGCATCGAAAACTTTGGTGACTTGTTGCAGTATTATCCCTATAAACATGTAGATCGCAGTCGCCTCTATAACATCCATGAACTGACAGGCGATATGCCTTTCGTACAGGTCAAGGGACACATCCTTAGCTTCGAGACTTTTAAGATGAGTGCCCGCAAGGAACGCGTGGTAGCTCATTTTACAGATGGAAGCGGAAAGGTGATGGATTTGACATGGTTCAATGGTGGCAAATATGCCAAACAGCAATATAAACTCGGAACGGAGTATGTGATTTTCGGACGACCAAATGTCTATAACGGGCGTATCAATGTGACACACCCTGATATTGATGCTGCAGACAAATTGGAACTCTCCACGATGGGTATGCAACCCTATTACAACACGACGGAGAAGATGAAGAAAAGTGGATTGAACTCCCGTTGCATAGAACGTCTTGTTAAGACACTCCTCGACGTGTTGAAAGAGCCGCTACCAGAGACGCTTCCTGACTTCATCACGAACCGACTCCATCTCATGAGCCGTGACGAAGCCTTGCGGAAGATTCACTATCCACAAGACAGCAAAGAATTGGAACGGGCTCGTGTCCGATTGAAATTCGAAGAACTCTTCTATGTCCAGTTGAACATCCTCAGATATGCCAGCGACCATCGCCGCAAATACAGGGGATATGTCTTCACGAAGGTAGGTGATAACTTCAATTCTTTCTATCATAACCACTTACCCTTCGAACTGACTGGCGCACAGAAACGCGTCATCCGTGAGATTCGTAAGGATATGGGCAGTGGACGACAGATGAACCGTTTGTTGCAGGGCGATGTAGGCTCTGGGAAAACACTTGTCGCACTCATGTCTATGCTCATCGCCTTGGATAACGGCTATCAGGCATGTATCATGGCACCAACGGAAATCCTTGCCGAACAGCATCTGCAGACCATCCGCGACTTCTTGGGAGACATGCCTATCCGGGTGGAATTGCTGACAGGTATTGTCAAAGGTAAGAAACGAAAGGAAGTCCTTGACGGACTCCTTGACGGGAGTGTGCAGATTCTTGTAGGTACCCATGCTGTCATCGAGGATACAGTGCAGTTTGCCTGTCTCGGTATGGTCGTTGTCGATGAGCAACATCGCTTCGGCGTGGCTCAAAGAGCCAAGTTATGGAACAAGAGTGCCAATCCGCCCCATGTGTTGGTGATGACGGCAACACCTATCCCACGCACCCTTGCGATGACGCTTTACGGCGATTTGGACGTGAGTGTCATCGACGAACTGCCGCCAGGCAGAAAACCTATTGTCACCACCCATGTCTTCGACCGCAGCATGCCTTCTCTCTATGACAGCATACGGAACCAGATACGACAAGGCAGACAAATCTATATCGTCTTCCCACTCATCGAGGAAAGTGAGAAGATAGACCTCAAAAACCTCGAAGATGGCTTCGAAGTGTTAACGCAAGTCTTCCCTGAATTCCACCTGAGTAAGGTACACGGTAAGATGAAACCCAAGGATAAAGAGGAAGAGATGCAACACTTTGTGAATGGCGAGACACAGATGCTTGTCGCCACTACCGTCATCGAAGTGGGTGTCAACGTTCCTAATGCATCCGTGATGGTCATTATGGAGGCACAGCGCTTCGGTCTCAGTCAGTTACATCAGTTACGAGGACGCGTCGGACGTGGTGCCGATCAGAGTTATTGTATCTTAGTA
Source organism: uncultured Prevotellaceae bacterium (assembly GCA_902800585.1). Classification (GTDB taxonomy): domain Bacteria; phylum Bacteroidota; class Bacteroidia; order Bacteroidales; family Bacteroidaceae; genus Prevotella. The sequence goes on along the minus strand of CADCEW010000038.1, from coordinate 5,890 downwards.
ACCTCTCCTCAATTGAGCGAGGACACACGCAAGCGCATCGACATCATGTGTGAGACGAATGACGGTTTCCGTATTGCCGAGGCAGACCTGAAATTACGGGGCCCTGGCGACTTGGAAGGTACCCAGCAAAGCGGTATGGCTTTCGACTTGAAAATCGCTGATATTGCCCGTGACGGACAACTCGTTCAGATGGCTCGTGATGAGGCGCAGGTCATCATCGAGGATGATCCGGAATGCCTTTCCGACAAGTATCTGATGCTATGGAACAGGCTCAAACAACTACGGAAAACAAATATTAACTGGTCTGCTATTTCTTAATGTAAAGTGTTAAAATACATACAATTATTGTTAACGCACACTGCGTTTCCTTTGTTTTTTACATAATAATTCGTACCTTTGCAGCGTTGTTTAATTTAAATAGAACAATTTACGAACCGAAATCAAGAATTTATGTTGATTAAAAAACTGAAGACTTTTGCGATTCTAACAGTGGCTGCAACATTTTCTCTCCCCATGATGGGACAAGACTTGTTAGCACGCCAAGCCCCCATTGACCGTAAAATGAAAGCCGTCGACAGCATGGCTCTTCACAGACTGATACAAGCAGAGAGCTATGACTCTCCTGCTGCTGATCTCTATAACGATTGGAACAACAGATACGCTCATCAGGCAAGTGTATTGCCCGACACTTTCCGTATCGACCTGAGAGGCTTCCACATGCCTACCACCAGTCGTGTACTGACCAGCAACTTCGGTGCACGTTGGGGACGTCAGCACAAAGGTCTGGATATCAAAGTATATATTGGGGATACCATCCGCGCCGCTTTCAGTGGTAAGGTACGTATCGTTAGATATGAAGGAAAAGGCTACGGTAAGTATGTCGTCATCCGCCACTATAACGGACTGGAGACCATCTACGGACATATGTCCAAGCAACTCGTAACAGAGGATCAGGAAGTCCGCGCTGGTGATCCTATCGGACTTGGTGGTAACACAGGTCGTAGTACAGGTTCTCACCTGCATTTCGAGACGCGTCTGTGTGGCATCGCCTTGAATCCCGCCCTGATGTTCGACTTCAAGAATCAGGATGTTGTCAATGACTATTATGTCTTCCGTAAATCTACTTATAATCGTGAGTCTGCAGAGGCTACACGTCTTCGTGGCGTAGGCGGCGTTGCTGTCAATGGTGACTTGGACATTCCAATGGCACGTCAGACTTATGCTTCTGCTTCCACTTCCACGCAGTCTACAAGAACTAAGAGCACCAATATCAAAACGCATAGTACCCGTTTCCACAAGGTATCAAAGGGTGAGACCCTTTCTTCCATCGCCAAGAAACGTGGTATGACTGTAAGTGCTATCTGTAAGTTGAATCATATCAAGGCAAGTACCAAGATTCGTCCAGGACAGATCCTGAGATACAACTAATTAGAAGTCATGGCAGCATGAAGCTGCTGACTCATAACCATTAAAATGAAACAGAAAATCATATTTTGCATCCTACTGATGCTTCTATCCTCTGTAGATGTAGCAGTAGCGAAAGGCAAGAAAAAGAAAGCAAAGAAAATCCAACGGACAGAAGCCGTTTATGAAGAGATCGACAACTTCGATTTCCTGTATGCTGATGGCTATGATGTCAACATGAACTTTGCCTCTACTGACGACATCCTGAACAAGGCGACATCGCTGTTGGGTGCCCGTTATCGCAGTGGTAGCAAGGGTCCGTACACCTTCGACTGCTCTGGCTTTACCAGTTATGTCTATGGACAGAACAACATCTCTATTGGATGTTCTTCGCGTGACCAGTATGCCCGTAACATCCCCATCCGTCGTGAGGAGATGCAGCCAGGCGACTTAGTGTTCTTCACCAGTCCGCATTCTGGTCGTAATGTAGGTCATGTAGGTATCGTCATCGACTACGACCCTATCAACGACACCTTCATCTTCATCCATGCTAGCAGCAAGAACGGTGTCAAGATCAGTAATTCTACAGACGGCAACTATATGCGCCGATATATCGGTGTCCGTCGTGTCGCAAAATAACACAAGATGAAAGCAAAACTCTTTTTATTGACAACGATATTAGCAGGTTACACAGTAGCCTGCTTTTCTGTTACCCCTGACACCATCACTGTGGCGATGACGGGTGATATCATGATGGGGACAACCTACCCTGGTGTCTCACTGCCTCCCAAGAACGGTACAGAAGTTTTCAAGGATGTAAAACCCTATCTCCAGCGTGCCACGATTACTGTAGGCAATCTGGAAGGCACTCTGCTGGATGGTGGCAAGAGTACGAAGAGTGGCGGACCTAACAGTTATTCCTTCCGTACGCCTACTAGTTACTCACATCTTCTGAAAGAGGCTGGCTATGATTTCCTGAGTATGGCCAACAACCATGCCAACGACTTCGGAGCAGAAGGTATTGCTTCCACAGAAAAACAACTGAACCTGCAAGGTATCAAATACGCAGGCATCAAAGGACACGTAGAGTCTGCCGTAGTTGTCCGTAACGGTATCAAGTTCGGTTTGTGCGCCTTTGGCCATAACCAATATACGCTGAAGCATCGTGACCTGCAGACTGTCAAGCGCATCATTGACGACTTGAAGAAGAAATCAGATATCATCATTGTCTCCTTCCATGGCGGTGCTGAAGGACGTACCAAAAACCATCTGCCGCAAGGTGCCGAGAGTTTCTTGGGTGAAGACAGAGGCTCTCTTCGCGAGTTCGCCCATTTCTGCATCGACAACGGAGCAGACATCGTCTATGGTCATGGACCTCATGTCGTCCGTGCCACCGAAGTCTATAAAGGACGCTTCATTGCCTACAGCCTCGGTAATTTCTGTACCCCTTATGGTATGAGTCTCGCAGGTATCTCCGCCTACTCTCCCGTTGTCGAGATCAAGATAGACAAGCAAGGTCGTTTCCTCAAGGGTAAGATTTACTCTTTCCTCCAGCAGAAAGGCGTTGGTCCTCGTAAAGATGCCAACCAGAGTGTCGCCCGTGAGATGATGAACCTCACCAACACCGATGTCCCCCATAGCGAAGCCACCATCGACCGAAACGGCAATATCCGATTGAAATGAAACACTAAGAGCGGAGCATGATGCCCGTGAAGATGCGGCCAGAGTTGATGCCTAAGCGGCGGGCAGAGAAGTAGTCTTGGTGTTTCTGGAAGGTACAGATGCCTGAGAGATGGATATCAGTAACGCCCATCTCCTCTAATTGCAGCCGATTACACATGGGAAGGTTGAGGTGCCATTTGGTGTATTTCTTACTGATGGCAGACATGTCGAAGCCAGCCTCGGCAAACTGCTGGTAGACTTCATCGCCTACCTCAAAACTCTCAAGGGAAATACCTGGACCTATGACGGCTTTCAGTTGGGAAGGTTCTGTACCATAGGTGTCATGCATGGCATGAACGGCAGCATGGACGATACGCTGCACCGTGCCTCGCCATCCTGCATGAACGGCACAGACAGCATGATGCGGCTCATCATATAATAAGATAGGAATACAGTCGGCAGTGGAAACGCCTATACATAACCGAGAGACATCTGTCATCACGGCATCTACCCCTTCGATGATCTCCTGTTGAGGACCGTCAATACGACGAACCTCCGTACCATGTACCTGATGGGGCATGATGATATGATTATCGGGAATATCAAGCAGCGTAGCCAACGAATGATGATTATGGGCGATATGCCAAGCATCATCACCACAATATCGGTTGATGTTAAATGCGGAATAAGTGCCTTCGCTGATGCCCCCATGACGAGTAGTGCTGAAAGCAACAACACGGGGTCCTATATCATAATAGGTAAGCTGCGGACTATTCATCCTCGTCTGATTCCAGATATTCTAGATCTTCAAGATCATCTAGAGTATCTATATCTATGACTTCTATCTCCTCGTCTTCACCTTCCTCAGCCAACTCCTGCGCAAAGGAAGACATATCTTTGTCGCGATGCACCAAAGTATCCTCTGCCATGACAGCAGCCAACTTATTACTCTCTGCATTGAGTTCACGCCACAATACATCCTTCAGTTCGTCGAGTCCTGTATTGGCAACAGCAGAGATAAACACCACGGGCAGGTCGTCTGGCAAGGTCTCTTTCAGCATCTCAATGAGTTCCGCATCCAGCAAGTCACACTTTGTAACAGCAAGGACGCGATGCTTGTCAAGTAAGTCGGGATTAAACTGGGCGAGTTCGTTGAGCAATATCTCATACTCCCGTTTGATATCATCGGTATCTCCTGGCACCATAAACAGCAACAAGGAGTTACGTTCGATATGTCGCAGGAAACGGAGTCCCAAGCCTTTGCCCTCACTGGCACCTTCGATGATACCTGGGATATCTGCCATCACGAACGACTTATTGTCGCGATAGCCTACAATACCCAGACTGGGTTCCATCGTCGTGAAGGGATAGTTAGCAATCTTCGGACGCGCATTCGATAATGCGGACACCAGCGTCGACTTACCAGCATTAGGGAAACCGACCAGTCCAACATCAGCCAGCAGTTTCAACTCGAGTATGATGGTCATCTCCTGCATCGGCTCTCCAGGCTGTGCATAACGCGGAGCCTGATTCGTGGCACTGCGGAACTGGAAGTTTCCCAGTCCGCCACGACCACCTTTCAGTAATACCACCTCCTGTCCGTCGTAGGTGACATCGCAGACATACTTGCCCGTCTCCGCATTATAGACGACTGTTCCGCAAGGTACGTCGATATACACATCCTTACCATCAGTACCATGACACTTGTCGCGACCACCATTGCCGCCATGTTCTGCAAAGATATGACGCTCATAGCGCAGATGAAGCAATGTCCAGTAGTTATGGTTGCCACGAAGAATGATACTGCCACCCTTACCTCCGTCGCCACCATCAGGACCGCCATTCGGGTTATACTTCACATGACGGAGATGCGCTGATCCCCGTCCGCCCTTGCCTGAACGACATAGTATCTTGACGTAGTCTACGAAATTAGATTCCATCTATCACTTTTTGGATATCTTCGAAGATACGCTCCAAAGTACCCAGACCATTAATATGATGATGCAGGCCTTCCTTCTTGTACCACTCAATCAACGGTTGTGTCTGAGAGTGATAAACCACGAGGCGCTTCTTGATAGTCTCCTCGTTATCATCGGCACGACCACATTCCTGACCACGTTTGATGAGACGAGTCATCAACTCATCCTCTGGAACATCCAGTTCCAACATCGCAGCCACCTTGTCACCACGCTCCTCCAGCATCTTCTTCAATGCCTCAGCCTGTGGAATAGTACGGGGGAAACCATCAAAGATAACACCCTTATGTTCACGCCCGAAGGAGTCATAAACACTGGCGAGGATATTAATCATCAACTCATCAGGAATCAACTGTCCGTTATCAATATAGCCTTTGGCGGTCTTACCTAACTCTGTACCGTTTTTAATCTCAGCACGCAGCACATCACCTGTAGAGATATGCTCCAAACCATACTTCTCTATCAGCAAATCGCTCTGTGTTCCCTTGCCAGAGCCAGGGGCTCCGAAAATCACAATATTCTTCATTGTCGTTATTATTTAATTATTACATTCTTACATTTTTTAATTTTTACATTTTCAAAGAATAGACCTCCTTCAAATGGCGGCCCTGTTGGTCATAATCCAGTCCATAGCCCACAATAAAGGCATTGGGAATCGAGAAAGCCGCATATTCGATATCCAAGTCCACCTGTAACTTCTCCCTTTTCACGAACAGGGTACAGATATGCACAGAAGCGGGATTACGGGTACCTAACGTCTCTATCATCCGCTTCATCGTCCGACCACTCTCCACGATATCCTCTACGATGACGACGGTACGACCGGACAAATCCTCGTTGATACCTAT
>CADCEW010000037.1 GCA_902800585.1 uncultured Prevotellaceae bacterium | reverse complement strand
AGACATCATCAAACTCATCCAGAAAGAATATCCCTCCGTCAAGAGCGACCATAGTACAAAGGTGCATTTAGGCTTCGCGATGAAGGAACTCGGCTTTGAGCATACGTATCGTGGCAACATTGTCCATTACAGGGTTGTACCACTAAAAGTTGCATAAATAAGGTACCTGTTAGGTAGGTGTTGAACAAACACCTACCTATCCTTAAACTCTTTGTACATCGGCATTTCAGCCATGTATAGGTAGGAGGGTAGGTGTTTTTGCAAAATTGACTTTGTCTAAATCGCTCAGGCTCGACAGACTTCAAGTAAACTTGGTCTGTTCTCGCTTAATCGCGATATTCTTAATAATCTTTTGGATTAATGAAGCCTCGAAGAAAACAACGTGTTTTCGAAGTAAAAGTAGCCTCCTTTCGACTCGAAAGTGGCTTACAAACGGGTCGTTTGAACGTTCCATTCGACCCGTTGGGAGCGTTCAAACTGGGTTGAAGTGAAAACAGATGGAGGCTATTCAAAACGAGCCTTAGCCACCTCGAGCGATTTCTGAATCTGATACATCAAGACGTTGCGAGGAGGTAATTCTGTTAGATACTGAGCCACCTTGATGCCAGCTTTGTCGAGTTGCAGCAATTCTATCTGTTCCTCACTTCCTTCTGTACACAGTAATAAACCAAGTGGTGATTCTTCACCTGGTTCCATCTCGTTCTCTTCTAACCAACGCAGATAGAGTTCCATTTGTCCCTTATACTGGGCCTTAAAGCGTCCTTTCTTGAGATCGATGGCTATCAGACGATGCAGACGACGATGATAGAATAATAAGTCAAGATAGAAATCCTCGCCATCAATAATGATTCTCTTTTGGCGAGCAACAAAACTGAATCCATTGCCTAACTCAATGATAAATTGCTCCAAATGTGCTACTAAACAATCTTCCAGAGACTTCTCACTATACATACCCTTAAGGCCTGTAAACTCCAAGAAGTAAGGGCTCTTGAACACTAAATCTGGCGACATCACATTCTCTTTTCGCAAAGTTGAAAGCTCCTTCTTGATAAATTCATCGGGTTTACCGCTTATGGCAGTACGCTCATATAGCATGCCATCAATTTCCTTTTGTAACATTCTCTTACTCCAATTCTGTGAGGCAGCCATAGTCATGTAGAACTCCCTTTGAAGATTATCTTTAATAGGCATAACTATCTGGAAATGAGACCACGACAATTGTCGCGCCAGTGGTGCGACAATTTGTTCATCAGGAAAAAGATTGGCAAATTGCATCATTCGCCTGATACTTTTTTCATCGAATCCTTTCTTTCCATACTCATCCTGCAATTGTCGTGCCACTGTTGCGACAATTTGTTTACCATACTCGGCACGCTGATTATCAAGCACTTCAAGATTAATGCGCTCACCAATGTGCCAATACATCATTGTCAGCTCATAATTGGCTGTGGCGGCAACATGAATACGTGCCTGGTCCACAATTTGACGTAAGTCCTGCATTAAAGATTTAGAAGATGTTTCTTCCAAATCATTTCTTTTCAATTCTTTCATTTTTCTTATTATCTACTATTTCATTCATAATGATATTTGAATAGTTGATATCGCTATTCGAAGTGCGAAATTACAATAAAAATATGAATCTGACAAATGCGATTCTACAAACGCCCAGATTCTATCGAGCAACGCCTCTGTTTTTAATAAGATTAAAAAAATAATCCCCATGTCTCACGACATAGGGATTCAATAACTAAAAACCATAATTAATTACTATTACTCCTAATTAGCCTTATTATATTCTTACTTCTTACATCTTCCTTCTACCCTCATATGTCATGTACCAGTCCCTTGACATCTTTACTTATATATTTAGAGGAAGTTCCGATACAGTTTCTTCTAAAGGAACCTTTTTGGTAATTTTGTGATGACTCCGTCTTCACCGAACAAAGCTCTATGGATATCTTCATAAGTTACTCCATCTTGATATGGAATACCCCTATATATGAATCTGCGTACAGGCTCTGTACCTTCTATGGCTGCATCAGACTCTTCACCAAAAACCTGCACCAACTGATTCTTTTCTGATTCTGGACATTCTACGGAAACGTTCAACTTGCAATCAGTACTGAAGATCAGTCTCACTATCCAACCCTTTATTTCTTTCTTTAGATACACATAGTAGCCAAAATACAATCCATACCCATTATATTCCTCAACCTGATTTTTTCTCAGACTACTTGATTGGTTGGTTTCACACTCGAAGCCTTCATCTATTATGAGATGGTTTACATACTTATCCCTCTCCGATTCCAAAAGGACTAAATTGTAGGAAGAGCCATACTCAACAGCATAATAATATCCATATCGCCAGAATACCCTAAAAGCGTTATGCTCTTGCATCCAGCGCATATATTTTGCTTCATAATATAATTTCTTATGAATATTCACACAACGAACAGCCCAGATTGCATTCATATTAAGGACATTCAGTTGGCTATCCCTTTGAGTAGCATCATAGAGGTATTGCTTAACATCTTCGATGGTAGGCAGGTCTAAAGCATCACACATAAAATCGCGAATACACTGATTTGTCGGAGTAGTAAGCATGACTTTTAATGCATTATACTTTCTTTCCACCTTGTCAGTAAAGTATCTGTTACCAAGATTGTTCCAGTTCGTTATACAACTAATCATGGCTCTTAACAATACATAATCGGCTTCAGAACTGAATTCGGCAGTTATACCATTACCATCAAACATTTTCTGAACAAATGCATAGCGATGGGCAAAAATCTCTGGAGTGTCACCTTCGTCTCGCAAGAAAAACCTTACCATGCCTTTGCAGAACGGATGTCGTTCTGCTTCTTCGAAAAGACTAAGCCATCCGTCATCACTATCGATATATCGTGCTTTGATGATTTCTTCAGTGATAGATTTACTTCGCTCACCGCCATTGTCATCATCGTCACCTCGACTATTATATCGAGCTAAGAAATGATAGAACTCTTCTCCGCTATCTGCAGCTCCTCGTATTATAGAACTTAAGCTTCGTTCAAGATACGTAGCGGGCGATATACTGTCAATATCAGTGTTGTTTACCACATTCCATACAATGCGCATCCATTTTTTGAATGTTTCTATATCAAAGGTTTCATAAGCTTCGATATATTCACAGACAGCAGCAAATACAATACGACGACGTAATGTGAAGCCATTGAGTTTATCTGGGGTAAAGAAATCCCAATCGTCATCCTCCCCCCATGGCATCCTTATTAATGGTTTAATGTCAGTTTTGTAATGATCAAATAATGTATTCAATACTTTTTCCAGCGAGAGCAAATAGTCCGGATGATCTACCAACATGGTTTTATAGTTGGTAAAGCGATAGTAGTTGTGTAATTTTTGTAGCTCGGATAACTGATGAAAGAAAAGGTAGTTCTTATCTTGGCGCATAGGCTCGCTCTTGATATCCGTAGCATATTTCAATATAAATGTAGAAGCGAAGTAACGATAAAAGAATCTAAAGTATTTTACACTATAATCTTCATTGTCTTCATCATACTCTGATTTGTCAATGTTCTTGTAGTCATCATCATCCCAAAACAGGTCTACCCATTTCCCGTCAAGCTCAGACGCAATACAAAGGTAATGAGGCATTTTGTGACCATTATATTCCACTATATCATTAAATGAACCAGAGTTCTTCATAAAGTTAATCAGATCAGCCTTAAAATTCTCAAAAGGAGTCAGTTCCAGTCCTCGTGCATTCATTTTTATGTAGAGTTCTTCAGATAAGCCAAACTCTTCTAGTGGTAAGACATAGAAAACAATGTTGTCTAATGAATCGAACAAATCATTTCTACTCATTTCGTTGTATTTCCCATCTATTGCATCAAGCATTCTAAGCATAGAATCTATGGTAGAATCAAGGTCGAAAGACTTAAAATACCACTTAAATTGTTTGCGTATAGTCTGGCTTGGAATCTCTCCATCTTTGCGAACATAGGGATATTTACTAAGTGCTTCACAGAAATCACTTGAAGTATGACGAGTCTCATACCTGAATTTTGCAAGCATTTCCATCAGCTTATTATCAAGCCGATTTTCTCTACATGCGATATACCAGTGAAGTAGAAATAGAGTGGTTACTCTCTGCTGGCCATCTAACAGCTCAAAGGAGTTTGAGGAGTTCTTTGTTCCGTAAACATAGTTAAGTTCCAAAGTGTCATTTTCTGCCAATGCCATAAAAATGTCACCAAGAATACTATCACGAATAAAGAATTCATTTTTTCTTCCCTGAGCGTATGCGCGCTGGATCCTTGGAATTCTTATTTCACTATATGACGCAAAGAACCCCTTCAAATTCATTCTGTTATCCATTGTTAGCTCCTCCTATATATCCTTTTAGGTTATTGATTATGAAATTATGATACTTTACCTTATCACCATGCCCCCATTTCGTTAGATTTCCTCCATTCTCGTCATATAACTTTGCAAAAGCATACAATGTCGTTGTAGGAACAAAGATACCATCTTTTAGGCGTTCCATGATTTTGGTCCTTTTTACAAAGAATAGATCGTTGTGGTACTGGCGATTCGTCGTACTGTCCAATAGAGTCAGATTACCAATACTATTCTTTTCTTCCTCATCAGCATCGACATCTTCACCAACCAATTTACGGAGTTCATCAATCGCATCTTTATATTTGCCATCATTCATTAATTGTAATACAGATGCTCTACCATCTGCATCCAAGAGTGTAGATCCTTCCAGACCTTCAAGTTCACGATTTAACCATTCTTTCTGATCATCTATACTCTTTAATGGGTTTGTTGTGTAGGAATCAATGTGCTCAATATCCCAATTCTGAGCCACAAAAATGTCAAACGGGAACTTATAAATAGAACTGTTTATTGTAGATTCAATAGCTTCCATCGCCTTTTGATCTTGTGTTGCTCTCAGGTTCACGATTCTTTCATTCAGGAGATTAACATTCAAGAACAGAAGAGCGTTATATACATCAAATCTTTGTTTATATGAACTACCAATTGTACCATTAGGAAACTCCGGATCATCTGATGCCACAATCTTAATGCTCTTCAAACTTCTACGGACAAGATCTTGTAGATATTCGATAAATTCCGAGCGCACTTGATTGGTATCCATTATGGAATAGTGATGATATATCTCTGCCATATCAACACCACATTGACTCAAATAACCAATATAGTTGTATATTTCAGAATCATTATACCAACCCTGCAATGTGCGGAAGCAGTTAAGAAGGTTATTCCATTCTGACTTAATTGCCCCGTGAAGATCTGCATCTTCATAGCCATCAAATTTGTCATTGTAAAAGCGGAATAATCTATCCTTATCAGACAGCTCTTCATTAAGACGTTTTAGATTGCTCTTAACATCCTCTTCCTCATCTACAGAAACCATTCTCCAATTCCTTGCTTTATATTCAATTGCAAAAAGAAAGTCAATTCTGCTTGGAATATATTCTTCAAGTTTTGATTCCTTTTTGCGGATATAGTACCAGAAGTCATCCCGATGAAGTTCATTCTCTATTTGTTCCCATTCCATGGCAATTTGGATTTGCTTTAAGTCCTCATCGCCAGTTGAGAAATTCTTCTTCTGCAAAAATAGGGCTTTAATCAGTTCTGCATTTGTTAATGCGATTTTCCCATTATTAATGCGCACAAATTCTTCAATGGCATTCTTATAATGAGCAGCATCTAATCCTCTTTCCAGCTCATACCAAATAAATTGGACTGATGCATCTTTTGCCCCTTTTGCATTGATAAATAGATTCAAAATGCTCTCTGCAAATCCCTTGGGACTAGAATTGCCTGGACGTTTATCCATGGGCAATCTATTATAAATCTTCATGGCTCCATCCTCTTTCATGAACCAATTATCAATATGCTTATATGCATTTAGGATATACGAATAGTCAATATTACCCGCTTTATCCACATCAACATTCATATTAGTAAAAAACTCATCGGAGTGTTCACGTGTTTCATAGGACAGGTGAAATAGTTCTTTTCGGTAGTCTTCCTTAAAACTATCTTCATCATACCGAAGTCGTTTCTGTAATATATAATTCATTAATATATATATCGTGGTTAATCTTTGTTGGCCATCAACCACTTCCCAAGCCTCTTTATCCAAAGGACATCCATATTTTTCCTTTTCTTCATCGGTAATCTTTTGAACGATAATGGGCTGAAGGCAGTAAAACTCATTATCTTTCCTATCTGGCTTGGTAGCAAACGAATATAGGTCATTAAGCAAATCTTCTACTTGTTTACCTTTCCACCTATAGCCGCGTTGATATGAAGGAATAACAAAGTATCTTCCATCAAGCAACTCCTCTACAGCTTTAGTCAATAAACTATTCCCATTCATCTTAATTTATTTTTTGAGTTATTATTTTAATTCCTTGAATGCTTCCAGTAACATCTTCATTCCCTCAATTGCCGTTGTTTTGAAGCATCTGTATCATCTTTGAAACCCTTTTCTTTTCTTCCGAGTTGAAGATTATAAATCCTATTTGCATTTTTAGAAATTTAAATTCGTTTCTACTGTTCCCCCTTGTGCAATGATTTCATCCATCTCTGCTTTGAGCTTTATTTCATATTCGTTCTGTGGCGTCCTTACTCCAGCCAAAAGCTTATAATAGATGTCCTTTGGATCTAAATCTGGAGAATTGATGTAATCCTCATACGACTTGTATTTATTTCCATCTATATACATACTCTTCTCATTTTTAATAAATTACCATTTTTCTCTGGCTTTAGCCCGTTCAGCCATCAACATGCGCTTCTGCTCATGTTCGTCTTTGGTCTTATTCATGATTTCATCATACACTTCTTTCCCATCCGTATCATATAACATATCCCAACTGACATCACTAAAGTCATTGCCAGCAAAACACGTATCAATAAGTGGTTTGAAAGAACGAGGCCTTTCGTGATAAAAAAAACGAAGTACATGAGTCATATCATCAGGAAGAAAATCTTCTATCTGGTGACGCAGTTTCATAGGAATACCCCATATAGCTTCGGCGATACTGCCGACGATGGCTCCCAACGTGTCTGCATCGGCTCCAAGACTGACGGCCATGCGCACTGCATCTTCAAAGCAAGTGGCCATACTGATTATCTTCAATGCTACAGGCACAGTACCCTGACAAGTCTCGTCAAACTTGTTCTGAACTGATGCTTTGGGCATGTTGATGTCATATCCAGAGAATTTCACGCACTCATCAAGAATCTCATCAATATGCTTCGGAGCTTCCTGATACCTATGGTAGCTCAATGCCTCGAAGATGGCCAATGCTACGGTCTGAGCTCCTTTGATACCTTCATCGTGGTTATGTGATGGCTGTGCGGTGGCAGCAGCAGCATCCAGCACCTCGTCAAGGGTATCGTACCAATGAGCCACTGGACTCACACGCATTGCTGCACCATTACCAAATGAGTTATACGGCTGGGGATTATCACTGCGAACCCATTGGGCAAACCTGCCACCATAGCCTCCCATCGGATGCGGATAGCGGTTACACCATTCATGGATGTTTTCCCCAAAATCACGTTCATTCAGTAGCGCATCAGCAACAGCGACAGTACAGATGGTGTCATCCGTAAAACCATTTTCATCAGACAGCCACTTAAAATTGTAGTCATTTGTCGGATTAAACTCCCAACGACTTCCTACAATATCACCAATAATTGCTCCTAACATAACTATTTACTCCAAGAAGTTCCACTCCTCCACTCATTTCCATCTCAACCCATCGCTCATTAATGTCGTTGAGGGATAATGCTTTGGCTTTGTAAATAGTATTAATAAGCCAGATATATTCCTTAAACAAGGCAGGAGTAGTCATTATAATTCGGATTTCTAATTATTATTCGCAAAGATAAAGATTATTTCTTATAGTTGCAAGTTTTTCAAAAGAAATTTCGCAAAACAAAAGAATTGGGGGAAACAAAAAAGGAGTGCTTTGGGCACTCCTCAGTTATTTCAGCATTTAAAGGGTTTGACATGATTATTGAATACTCTTTTGTAGTTTCTGAGGATTCATTCGCATGTCCCAAATGGTGTCAATATAGACAATATCATTTTCTGCATCGTAATAATGAACTATCTTAGCCATGGGTATTTCTTTTCAAGGCGAGAATGAAATTCAACAGAAGATATCCACTTGGTGGGATCATTGCGCTGGGCTTCAGCCTCATCAAGTGCAGCATTCAGTTCCTCAACGGTATGAGGATACCCCAAGTCTGTATGACCAAAATTACAATCAACTATAGTGGTTGCTTTTGTTTGAATAGTTGACGAGACAAGTGGTTCATTGGCCATATCTTGATTGCCAGTCTCCTCTTCAATAGGTGGATATTTCTTTTCGTCGTTCATAGTTAATAATGTTTGACATTGCAAAGATAAAGATTATTTCTTATAGTTGCAAGTTTTTCAAAAGAAATTTCGCAAAACAAAAGAATTGGGGAAACAAACAAGGAGTGCTTTGGGCACTCCTCAGTTATTTCAGCATTAAAAGGGTTGGAACAATTATTGTATACTCTTTACTTTATTGGTTATTTTGAATACAAAGATACAAATAAGATTGGAGAGTCGCAAACTTTTCGAAAGGAAAAGTTGAAAAACACCTATCATAGAGATAACCTGTTTTGAAAATAAATGAGGAAATTCTTGGTAGATTCGAATAAAGTTCGTAACTTTGCACCCAATAGAACCCGCCATCGCTTCTCATCCGTAAGGAATGCAGCGTACCAGGGCGGGACATTTTTTATATTATGGAATATACTAAACATTTATTGACTATTCCTCAACAAGTTGATATTCTTGAACAAAGAGGACTAATCATTGACGATAGAGGTGTCGCAGAGAATACTCTTGACTCTATCAGCTATTTCAGGCTTGCTGGTTATTGGAGATTAATGGAATCCGATAAAGTACTACACACATTTAAACCCAATTCCCATTTCTCTCAGATCATTAGTCTTTATAATTTTGATGAAGATTTACGACTTATCGTTTTCTCGGCTATTCAACGAATCGAGGTGGCTGTTCGTGCCAAACTTATTCATTACTTTTCTGAGCGACATGGTGCTTTCTGGTTTATGGATTCTGCGTTAGCCGAAAGTGCGACAATGTATCAAAACAATATCAAGAACTTACAAGAAGAACTCAGTCGTTCTGAAGATGAATTTATCATAGAACACTTTAGGAAATATGACACTCCGTCAATGCCGCCTGCATGGAAAACAATTGAGGTTACATCAATGGGAACTCTTTCCAAACTCTACAGTAACATGAATGATAATGCTGTTAAGAAAATGGTGAGCCGTCAGTTCAATATCCCTAAATACGAATACATGCGCAGTTGGTTACGCTGTATCACTATTGTTCGTAATATTTGTGCTCATCATTCACGCCTTTGGAATACGAATATTGTCGTTACCCCCAAATTACCTGAGCGGTTACCTGATGATTGGATTACTAATCGTCATATTACCCTTAACAAACTTTATCCTCATATATGTTGTATAGCATACTGGCTTCATTCTATTAACCCATCAATTTTATTCACAAAAACAATTAAAGAATTACTTATAAAATACCCAGCTGTAGACCCAGCTGCTATGGGATTCCCTAAAGGATGGGAAAATGAGCCTTTGTGGCTATAACATGTATTCTTGTGAGTTGCTTTTTCAGCAACATCAGCGAAAGAATTGGGGAAACAAAAAAGGAGTGCCAAGCACTCCTCAGTTATTTCAGCATTAAAAGGGTTGGAACAATTATTGTATACTCTTTTGTAGTTTCTTAGGATTCATTCGCATGTCCCAAATGGTGTCAATATAGACAATATCATTCTCTGCATCATAATAATGAACTATCTTAGCCATGGGTATTTCTTTTCAAGGTGAAAACAACGTGTTTTCGACCCAAAAGTGGCTTACTTTCGAGGAGTAAGTAGCCTTCTTACGACCTTGCACCTGTCATTGAATTAAATCCCCAGACCTCCATCAAAATGCCTTTCCACTGCCTTCGACTGCAGGACGTGGGAGTTGGGGGTCACATCGTGCGTCACCCAGATATTGCCGCCAATCACGGAGTCGTGACCGATGGTGATGCGTCCCAGGATGCTGGCATTGCTATAGATGGTGACGTTATCCTCGATGATAGGGTGGCGGGGTATGTTGAGCATATTGCCATCGCTGTCTTTTTTAAAGCTCTTGGAACCCAGCGTCACACCCTGATAGAGCGTCACGTGACTGCCGATAATACAGGTCTCGCCGATAACTACTCCTGTACCATGATCAATGGCAAAGTATTCGCCTATCTGAGCACCAGGATGGATGTCGATGCCCGTTTCTGAGTGTGCCAGCTCAGTGATGATACGTGGAATGACAGGCACTTGTAGTTCGTGTAGTTTGTGGGCGATACGATAGTGGATCATGGCTTTCGTGACAGGATAGCTGAAGATAATCTCGCCATAGTTGATTGCTGCAGGGTCGTTGTCAAACATGGCTTGCACGTCAGTATAGAGCAACCGTTTGATTTCAGGCAACGCATCAATAAGTTGCAATGCTAGGTCTCTGGACTTATCCTGTACCTGCTGTCTCGACGTGATAGCCTCACTTTTCTCGCCAAACTGAAGACCATAGGATATCTGTCTTGCCAGTATCTGAAGCAACTCTTCCATGTGGACGCCAATGTTGTAAGAACGGATGGTCTCATGGCACTGCCGCTTGTTGAAGTAATCTGGGAAGATGATACTCTTTACAAGATTGATGATTTTCTTCACCTGTTCCACAGAGGGTAGTGAGGCTTCCGTCTGTGGCATCATACGTGTTTCCTGTTCCGTCTGGCGCGATAGCTGACGGACATTACGTTCGAGTATTTCTATAGTTTTTGTGTCCATAACATGTCTTGATTATAGATGTACCTCTTTATCCATCACTTCGCCATTTAGAATCTTGAAGGAATTCAAGTGGACGCCTTCATGAAGAGAAAGTATGGCATAGCGGATATGGGGGTCGTTGGCCAAACGGAGATCTTCCTGTGAGGGACGTGAAGGAGAGGCTGGATGACTATGCCAGTTGGCGAGAATCTTTAAGCCATTGTTTCGTGCATACTTCAATGCAGCAAACTGGTCTTTGGGTGCAAAAGAGAAATGTTCGGACGAGTGGTCGATATTCTCCATCCAGTAGTTCTCCGTAACAATGTCGCCATCGTCTCCGCTGATACCCAGCAGGTAGCCGCACGTCTCGTTGGGTGCGTCCTGCTGGGCTTGGCTAATCAATTCATCTATAACATTCTGTGGTATCTTCATCTTTTAGTGGTTTTTGAGGTCACATGCTGCCTGTTCATAATCTATCAAATGGTCGATAGTTGGATTGCTGCCGCAGATAGGACATGTGTCGCGATGTCTTACAGGGACAGTACGGAACTGCATGGTCTTGGCATCGAAGGTCAGCAGACGGTTCGTCAACAATTCACCAATACCTGTGAAATACTTCAATGTTTCGGCAGCTTGAATAGTTCCCAGCATACCAGCAATAGCACCTAGCACGCCAGCCTGAGAACAGGTAGGCACAGCTCCCACGGGAGGTGGTTCCTTGAACATACAACGATAACAAGCCGTACCAGGCAGGTGTGTAAAGGTTTGACCGTTGAAGCGCAGGATGCCACCATGTGAGAAAGGCTTGCCAGCCATCACACATGCGTCGTTGATGAGGAACTTCACGGGGAAGTTATCCGTGCCGTCAACCACAAAGTCGTATTCTTTGATGATGTCGAGGGCGTTCGACGAGTCGAGGAACTTGTAATAGGTTTCCACCTTTACGTCGGGGTTGATAGCTTTAATTTTTTCCTCTGCACTCTTCACCTTCGGCACACCTACATCCTTCGTAAAGTGAATGACCTGACGCTGGAGATTACTCAAATCCACCACGTCGGCATCTACGATACCGATGGTACCTATGCCTGCCGCAGCAAGGTAGAGTGACACAGGAGCGCCAAGACCACCAGCTCCAATGACGAGCACACGCGCATTCATGATTTTCTCCTGTCCCTCTACACCGACATCCTGCAATAAAATATGTCGCGAATATCGCTGTATCTGTTCTTCTGTAAAGTCAATCATAAAGTGCCTCCTCCCATGAAGAACAGGAAATCAACGATGTCTCCTTCTTTGATTTGCAGACTATCCCACTCGGTACGATCCACGAAGTCGTCGTTTACCTGAACACTAACCATATCTGGTTGCTCCACATTATTCTGCTTGATGAGTTCTGTGAGGTTGAGAGGCAACTGTACCTCCTGTTCCTCTCCGTTTACTGTAATCTTTGCCATAGTCTATCTTCCTATTATCTTTTTCACTGCTATAACCAACTTATCCACATCTTCGCGAGTATTGTAAAGGGCGAAGGTTGGGCGAACACTCATTTCGTAGCCAAGAGCACGTAAAGCTGGTTGTGCACAGTGGTGACCTGCACGGACAGCAATACCCTCCTTGTCGAGTAACGTACCAACCTCAGGTACAGGAATGCCGTCAAGCACGAAACTCACTACTGATACACGGTTCTTCGGATTGCCGATGAGTGTCAGACCAGGAATCTGACCAAGTTGCTCACGGGCATACTCTGTCAATTGATGTTCATGATGCTCAATGTTACGGATGCCTAGATGACTTACGTAATCGAGTGCAGCACCAAGTCCGATGGCATCAGCCACATTAGGTGTACCAGCCTCAAAACGGGCAGGTGGAGCATTGTACTCCGTACGCTCTATCGTCACATCCTTAATCATATTACCTCCACCCTGCCAAGGCTGCATCTTGTCAAGCAGTTCTTTGCGTCCGTATACGACACCAATACCGTTGGGACCATAGATCTTATGACCACTGAACACGAAGAAGTCGGCACCTAACTGTTGTACATCTACAGGTGTATGGGCAATAGACTGTGCACCATCAATCAATACAGGGATATTGTGCGAATGAGCAATATCGATGATACGTTGCACATCGTTAATCGTTCCAAACGTATTGTTTACATGACCCACAGAGACGAAACGTGTACGTGGTGTGATGAGTCGCTCAAACTCTGAAAGAATCAGGTCACCATTCTGGTCGGTGGGAATGGCTCTTAACGTTGTACCACGCTCCTGACAAACACGTTGCCAAGGCACAATGTTCGCATGATGATCCAACTCAGAAACAATGACTTCATCACCTGGTGTCAAGAACTGCCGTCCATAAGCCTGCGCTACGAGATTTATGCCTTCAGTCGTACCACGTACAAAGATAATCTCTTCGCTGGTGGCGGCATTGATGAATCGTTGCACTTTCTCACGCGCCTCCTCATAGGCATCCGTCGCACGGGCGGCAAGGGTATGCGCCCCGCGATGGATGTTCGAGTTATACGTACGGTAGTATTCCGAGATCTTATCGATGACTTGATTCGGTTTCTGCGTCGTCGCACCATTATCAAGCCACACAAGATCGTGACCATTCACCTTCTGATTCAGTACGGGGAAGTCCTTCTTTATCTGCTCCGAGTTCAGCGTGTCTGCCTCATCATAGTGCAAGTCACGCAGTTTCTGTGTCTCAGGAATGCCGATACCGAAGCCATCGTCCTTGGGCAATGTCGTCTGTTCTGTAGGACGCTGCTGAATAGTGTCATACAGAACCGACAATGCTTCCAGATTCAGACTTTCGTCTGGCAACACCGCTTTGCGCTCTTCCTGAAATTCTTCGGGACAGTATTTCTGCGCCACCTGTTTCAACAATTCGAAGCCAGGATCTTCCAGTCCGTATCCGTTTATATTCTGAAGTTCTATCATTTATTTATTTTTCTACTTTGTTTCGATGCTGATAGTCGTGATAATAGCCTACCTCTACGTTCTCGAGTACAGCGATGGCATCGTCGGTAAGGGAGGCCAGCGAGAAGTACTTCGTAAGAAGATAGGAAGCTACTCCGAACTTATCGAGTCCCATCAGACGGGCACTGAGGCTGGGAGCTATCTCTCCAGGAATACCACTCTGGTGGAGTCCTACGACACCTTGGTTCTTTTCACCTGTACGAACCAAGATGATCCTAGTAGTACCTACGCCACGTCCTGTCAGGAACTGTCCTTCTATCTCTACCTTGTCACTGGGAATCAGAGGTACGCCACGCCACAGGATAACTCTCGTTCCGAAGAGGTCTGTAGTTACAGGCGGTACACCACGCCACGTACATTCACGCTCAAAGGCGGCAATGGCACGCGGATGGGCGATGAAGAAGGCAGGCTCCTTCCATACCAGTGACAACAATTCATCCAAATCATCTGGAGTCGGGGCACCATAACGAGTTGTGATGCGATAGGCGGGACTTGCTGATGCCAACAGTCCGAACTTAGTGTTATTGATGAGTTCCCATTCCTGACGTTCCTTGATACTTTCAATAGAGAGACGCAACTGCTCTTCCAACTGGTTGTAAGGGTTGTTGTAGAGGTCGCTCACTCGAGTATGTACACGAACAACGGTTTGCAATGTGTTCAGTGAATACTCGGTTGGATTCTCCTCATAGTCGATGTAGGTTTCAGGGATGATGTTATCCTCCTCATGACCTGATACTAAATCGATATGTTTCTCACCATGGTCATTGACCGTTGCCTTCAGTCGGAGTTGCTTATCAACGGCTTTCTGGAATGTCTGACGGAAATCAGGAACCTCCTTGATGAATTTCTCCAGTTCCTCCAATTTCAAAGAAAGGAATACGGAAGGAGTTACGGCACGGACTGATACTGTTGACTTTGCATCGTTCAAGAGATCTGCCTCACCAAAAAACTCTCCCTCACCCAACAGGGCGATACGCAGTTCTTCACCATGAGGTCCTTTGTTAATGACCTCTGCCTGACCACTCGCCACGATAAAGAACTTCTGCTTGTCTTTACCTTCCTTGACAAAGAGGTTGCCTAAGGATACTTCCTCTGTTACAAACGAACGGGCAAGTCGGTTGACTATCTCGTCGTCGAAAGCAGAGAAAAGAGGTATTTGTTTCAGACTTTTTGCCGTAAAACTGGGAACACCGTCGAAATACTCAATGGAAAGACGCTCTGTCTTTTTGAGTTCCACCTTTGTTCGGTTAACACGGAATGTGCCACCGCTCACTTGTACCCACGGTAAAAGTTTCAATAAGAGTCTCGGGGTAATACTGCCCATCTGAGGGGCTGTCTTGGTTGTCGTCGCCAGTCTTCTGGCGGTGGCAGTGGTCACACTGCGTTGAAGATTTGAATCTGCCATAATCGTTTACTTTTTTATTATTACTTTATGTGTTGAACCTTCTACATGTTCTACTGAGATAACATTATAACCCTGTTCCTTTGCGTTGCGAGGAACGTTGTCAAGAGGCTCTCCTTCTGAGAGTAGTACTTCGAGCGTATCTCCTGGCTGAAGTTTCGATAGCTCTATCTTGGTCTTGACGAAGGTCATCGGACAATGTTCCTTCGTAATGTCTAATACCTTTGTTGCCATATAACTATAAACTATGAATTATTACTATAAATTAAATAAACAGTGTTTGTCCTCCCTCACTGAGTTTCAGGAATGAGGCGACACCAAGCACATCCTTCACTTCGGGGATGAAATCTTCCTTCTTCAATCCCAATACATGCATCGCCATTTCACAAGCATAGAGATTAATACCCAGCGCCTTTGCCGCATCAACCAGTTCTTCGAGGGTTGCCACGTTGTTTTTACGCATTAGGTAACGGAAGATCTTCGGACCAGCACCAAGGAAGTTAAAACGGCTCGTAGGTGTGACTTTCAGGCCTCCCATCATGAAACCGAAGATTTTTGTCAACCAGTTGCCTCCTATGAAACTACGTCCCTGTTTCTGCTTGATGGCGTCGAGTCCCCAGAAGGTAAAAAAGATATTCACCTCGTAGCCTACGGCTGCTGCACCTGTACCTAATGTAAAGACTGCCGTCAACTTGTCAAAATCACCACTGAAGGCTATAATACTCAGTTTCTTCGTTTCTGCCATGATTATGCGTTTTCGAAATTAAACAATGAGGTACTCAGATAACGCTCGCCTGTGTCGGGCAGTAATACCACGATATTCTTCTTGGCATTCTCTGGACGACGGGCAATCTTGATAGCGGCAGCTGCTGCTGCACCACTAGAGACACCTGTCAGCACACCATCCTTCGTTGCAAGCAGTCTTCCGACGGCATAGGCTTCGTCGTCTTTGATGCGCAGAATCTCATCATAGATTGTCGTATCAAGCACCTTCGGCTGGAAGCCGGCTCCAATACCTTGTATTTTGTGAGGTCCTGGTCGCTCACCGCTTAGTACTGACGAAGTATAAGGCTCCACGCCCACTATCTTCACATTCTTATTATATGCTTTCAATACCTGTCCTACGCCAGTGATGGTTCCTCCTGTACCTATACCAGCTACAAAGATATCCACCTTACCATCGGTATCTTTCCATATCTCCTCGCCTGTAGTGCGACGATGCACCTCAGGATTGGCAGGATTCTCAAACTGTTGGGGGATATAGGCGTTGCCAATCTCTTCCTTCAGTTCCTGCGCTTTGCGGATAGCACCTGCCATACCTTCATAAGCTGGTGTAAGTACCAACTCCGCTCCCAATGATTTCAACAGTGTACGACGTTCTACGGACATTGCATCAGGCATTGTCAGGATGAGGCGGTAGCCTCGGATGGCGGCGATGAAGGCAAGTCCAATACCCGTATTACCACTCGTCGGCTCAATGATGGTAGTGCCAGGACCTAACAATCCTTTACGCTCTGCCCGTTCGATGAGTGCCAGTGCTGTACGATCTTTCACACTTCGTGCCGGATTCAAGTATTCTAACTTGGCAATCACCTTCGACTTGAGTTTCAGTTCCTTTTCAGTTCCCGTCAACTCCACCAACGGTGTATTACCGATTAATTCTATCAGACTATGTGCTATTTTTGTCATATCTGTATTTATTATAATTATTCGACTGCAAAGGTATGGGGTTTCTGACTATAGTAAAATAGCCTTCTTGTGGCATACTCCATACCAAACATTAGGTATTTTTAAGGGATTGTTGAATGTCTATAAACAAATCTTGAGGGTCTTCGAGTCCTACAGACAGGCGGATAGTGGTCTGACGTACGTCTATCTGTTCCAGTTGTCTTTCAGGGAAGAGTCCGAAGATAGTAGAGGCAGGATGGATGGCGAGGGTGCGATTGTCAAAGAGGTTCG
This sequence comes from uncultured Prevotellaceae bacterium, assembly GCA_902800585.1. Taxonomy (GTDB): domain Bacteria; phylum Bacteroidota; class Bacteroidia; order Bacteroidales; family Bacteroidaceae; genus Prevotella. Next base: position 5,058 of record CADCEW010000037.1, on the reverse strand, counting down.
TTGCTCGATGAATCAGTTTCAAACGGTTGAGGAATTCGAAACATGCCTCCTTCGATGCGAGATCGATGGTCAGCATCGCACCTGCTGTCGACCCGAACTGCTTTTGTGCCAATTCGTGATAGGGATTGTCTTTCAGTCCCACGTAGTTCACGCTTTTGATGTCCTTAACCTCTCTCAGTGCCTCTGCCAACCACTGTGCATTGGCTGCCTGTCGTTGATAGCGAACGTCGAGTGTTTCCAGTCCAAGGGTCTGTATATAGGCTACCTGTGGTGTCATATAAGCCCCAAGATTCACCAGTAGTTCGTACTTCACCCGCTGGTTGATTTGCGGAAAAGTTCCATAGTCTATAATTAATCCGCCTAATGAAGTGCCGCCACCAGAAATATACTTCGTGCTCGACACCACTTCAATGTCTACACCCAAGTCCTTAAGCGAGGTCTCTGTAAAGGGAATAACGGTAGAGTCGGCTATCACGGGAACACCCTTCTTGTGGGCAATCTCCGCAATACCTTGAATGTCAGCAACCTCCAATTGGGGATTGGTAATAATCTCCAGAAACACACAGCAAGTCTGTTCATCAACAGCAGCCTCCACAGCCTCCAAATCAGTCAGGTCTCTTAAACGTGGCTTTACACCAAAACGCAACAAGGTATTGCTAATGAGTGCCAGCGTGTTACCGAAGAGATGGCGCGACGTCACGATGTTCTTACCCTGTGCACTGGCAGCCAATAAAACATTACTGATGGCAGCCATACCCGAATTGAAGGCTGTCACATGTGCTGCACCCGTCAGTGCCTTTACTCGCTGCTCGAAATTGGTGACTGTAGGATTCCCCATTCTTGCATAGTCGGGTACCTTGATGCGGTTGCAGAAGGCATCACTCATGGTTTGGGCATCCTTAAACTCGAAGGACACATTATGATATACGGGAACGGCAAGGGAGCCATAGGCATCCTCTCGTACATAAGGGGTATGTATTGCTATTGTTTGTTTTTTCATCGTTCTACCTTTTTATTTACTATTTTACCTTATTTATATATAAAACTCAGAGGGGTCTACCAGTCCTGCCCTGAAAGCATATTTGACGGCTTCATGGGCTGTGTTCACCTGTAGTTTCCGAAAGATATTTTTCTTATGGGTATTGATGGTATGGATACTGGAGTATCGGTCATTGGCAATTTCCTTGGTGGTCTTACCTTGTACCACTCCACGCAATATCTCAATCTCCGTCTGCGTCAATACTTTCGACTGTTGCACTTCTTCTGACTGTAAACAAATCAGCACCTCCGTAGCACGTTGACAAAGATAACGCTCGTCACGCATCACATAACTGAGAGCGTGACGGAATAGATTCAACGGAGAATCCTTGAAGATGATACTGACATTACGGGTGGAATAGACCAATCTTCGCATGGTCTGGGGAGTCAGGTCATCGCTGACCATTAACCAATGGGCCTGCGGAAAGCGACTGATGATAATCAATAACTGTTCCTCATCCTGTATGTCGAATAAGGTGTAGTCAATGACGATGACGCTCTCTTCTTCTTGCTGCAACTGATTAATCAATTGCTCTTTGTTCTCCACCTTGTGGAGTGTCACACCTTCTTGCTCACGAATCAAAGTCGTCAGTGCAAAAGCGGTTAGTTCTTGATGGTCTGCCAATATAAAGTTCTGCATATCCGTTAAGTTTTACGGATGCAAAGGTAAGGCGATTTCAGTAGGACCACAATACCGCTTTTCGGTTATTCCCAATACCATAAGTTTGGTATTTTGCTCAATTTTTCGTAACTTTGAGACTACGTCTCGAAAGTAGGCTGCACCTCAGGAATAAATATAAATATGAATTTATTTTGTATTTCGTTCGGTTTAGATAAATTTCTTTGACCTAAAGGTACAAAGCGTGCTAAAGATACGATTTCTCACGCTCGAAAATGAAAATATATTCTCATTTTGCTCGCTAAATCGAAATTTTGCACTACCTTTGTCCCCATCAAAACAATATAACAACCATGGGAATAGTCATTGGAATAGACGTGGGCATCTCCACGACGAAGATTGTAGGACTGCGTGACAAACGGGTCATCTCCCCAATACGTATCACGGCAGCAGATCAAGTAACCTCACTCTATGGAGCTTTCGGTAAATACCTGCATGACAACAAGATAGCATTAGGAGACGTAGAGCAGGTGATGCTCACTGGAGTCGGTGCAGCCTATATCGACGAGCCTGTCTATGGTATTCCCACCCAGAAAGTTGATGAGTTTATCGCAGATGGCTTGGGAGCCCGTTTTGAGTCAGGACTCACCAAGGCTATTGTAGTATCCATGGGAACAGGTACGAGTTTCGTACAATGTGACGGTGACGACATCCGACATATCGGAGGTATCGGCATCGGAGGAGGAACACTGCAAGGACTGAGCCGTGTGATGCTAAACACCCGTGACCCAAAACAGATTCAGAGTCTTGCACTGCAGGGAGACATTCACAATATCAACCTGCTGATTGGCGACATCTCCACCCATCCGCTGCCAGGACTGCCGATGGACGCTACGGCATCCCTGTTCTCCAAGGCGCAGTACGATGCGCCGAAAGAAGACGTGGCACTGGGTATCATCGTCATGGTACTGCAGACGATAGGTTCTGCCGCTATCCTGTCGGCACTCAACTCAGGTATCAAAGACTTCGTACTGATAGGCAACCTTACCCTGTTGCCACAATGCAAGGACATCTATCCGATGCTGGAAAAGCTCTATAACGTGCATTTCCATATCCCCAAATACTCAGAGTTTTGCACGGCAATTGGTGCGGCACTGAACTACAAGAAATAAATCACTCCTTACGATGCTTGTCGAACTTATGAAGGAAGTAGTTGAATGCTTCCAGTCCTAATAGTACCATTACTGTACTACCGATGGCAAGTACATACATACCACCGCCACAGGCGAGTCCCATGGCTGCCGTCACCCAAAGACCTGCTGCTGTAGTGAGTCCACTAACTATATTTTCTGCCTTACGGAAGATAATCGTTCCTGCACCGATAAAACCGATACCACTGACCACCTGAGCGGCTACACGCGACACATCCCAACGCTGTAGTTCATTATTCATGGCATCACTAAAGCCGTATGCAGACACTATCATAAACAATGCCGAGCCAAGAGCTACCAGGAAATGGGTGCGGAAACCTGCCTCCTTGGCACGATATTCACGCTCCAGTCCGATGATACCTCCCAATATAGCAGCGCAAAAAATACGCAACAAAAAATCAAGTTCCATAGTTAAAAGGTGTTTATTGCCTGCAAAGATAACGTTTTTTTCTTATCTTTGCAAAAGTTATAACTAAAAAGACAAAATTATGTTTGGATTAGGAACGACTGAGATTCTCGTCATTGCTCTCATTATCTTGTTGCTATTCGGCGGCAGGAAGATTCCTGAGCTCATGAAGGGACTAGGCAAAGGTGTGAAGAGTTTCAAGGACGGGATGAAAGAAGTCGAGAAAGATGTCGACATCAACGACGAGAAGAAGGAAGAAGCAAAGTAGGAATGAGTGAACCGCTGACGTTCTGGGACCATCTGGACGAACTGCGTGGCACGCTATTCCGGATAATCTGCGCTGTCGTCCTCTTCGGCATCGTCGCCTTTCTGCTGAAAGACGAGTTGTTTTCCATCGTACTGGCTCCCCGCTCAAGTGATTTTATCACTTATCGCCTGTTAGGTACGGAGGACTTCAGCATCCACCTGATGAACATCGGACTGACGGAACAGTTCATGATTCACATGAAGACGGCTATCTACGCCGGATTGCTGGTTGCCTCACCTTATATATTATACGAGCTCTTTCGCTTTGTGTCACCTGGACTTTATGCCAACGAACGGCATTATGCCGTATGGATTGTAGGGGCTGCCTACCTGATGTTCCTCATCGGAACACTGGTCAATTACTTCGTGGTATTCCCCTTCACTGTTCGCTTCCTCGGCACCTATCAGGTGTCGCCTGATGTCGCTAACATGCTGACATTACAGTCGTATATCGATACGCTGTTAGGCATGAGTCTGGTCATGGGTGTGGTCTTCGAACTGCCTGTGGTCTGTGCACTGATGGGCAGGATGGGACTAATCAATGGACAGATGATGTCGACCTACCGTCGTCATGCCTTGGTGGCTATCCTCATCGTGGCTGCCATCATTACTCCGACCACCGATGCCTTCACGCTATTCGTCGTGGCATTACCTATCTACCTGCTCTATGAACTGAGCATCCTGATTGTAAGAATAATAACGAAATAAAGAACTAAACAAAACTTTATGTTAAGAAAAATCAGAATCACACTGGCTGCCGTGATGTTCATAGGCATCACACTGTTGTTTCTCGACTTCACAGGAACAATGCACCATTACGTCAGTTGGATGCCGAAACTACAGTTCTTGGAAGCGATTCTGGCACTGAACGTGGTGGCTATCGTGATACTCGTACTGCTGACTGTCATTTTCGGACGCATCTACTGCTCCATCATCTGTCCGTTAGGCGTCTTACAAGACATCTTCGGATGGTTCGGTAAGAAGGCGAAAAAAAACCGTTACAGTTATTCGAAAGAGAAGAAATGGCTGCGCTACGCTATGCTTGTAGTGTTTATCATTTCCTTGGTGGCAGGCATCGGTACCCTGTTCCAACTATTAGCCCCCTACTCTACTTTTGGACTCATCGCCACCAACCTGTTACAACCCGTTTATCAGGCAGGCAACAATGTATTGGCTGTCATCGCTGAACGTTCCGATAGTTATGCGTTCTATCATAGTAATATCTGGCTGCGCTCACTACCGTCATTAATAATCGCTGCCGTTGCCTTCATCATCTTGTTCTTCCTTGCATGGCGTAACGGAAGAACTTATTGTAATACGATTTGTCCAGTAGGTACCTTCTTGTCGTTCATCAGTCGTTTCTCTTTCCTGAAGATTCACTTCGACACAGAGAAATGTAAAAACTGCTCGATGTGTTCAAAGAACTGTAAGGCTGCTTGTATCGACTATAAGACCCATACCGTTGATGCCACACGCTG
>CADCEW010000036.1 GCA_902800585.1 uncultured Prevotellaceae bacterium | reverse complement strand
ATCAGCGAATGATGTGAGCGGCTTGGAGGATGTTGATGACAACATCGGCAGACTCCTGGCGCTTCTTGTCTTTCGCCTGATAGTCTGCAAGTTGTAGGGGATGATTGGTGAGGAGTTGCTGAACCATCTCTGAGGTCACTCGTGCCATGCGCAGTTCCTCACGATTCGGATCCCATGCTGCCAAATAACAGACAAGATTCTCTAACTTCGACAGACTGCCGAACGACTTCTTGGTGAAAGGAATTCCTGTGTCTCCATTGGCAATACTAAAATGCGAGGGAGCAACATCCTGACGGGCAAACAACAGCTTGTCTCCGATACGCCAAGCACGGACATAGACATCACCAAAGGTGTTGAAAGGACGGAGATTGAGATAGAGAGAGTCCTGCCACTCCAACACACAGGCATGTTTGCGGAGCATCGAAGCAGTCTTTTTGGTGGGAGCCTTCACTTCGAAGGCAAGGGCATCGCTTTTCGAAGAAGACAGTAACACTACCCCACTCTCGGCGTCACGCCATTGATTAGCAAGATAGTCCTGCCATGTAATACAATATTTTGTCTGCGCAAAAGCAGAAGAATGTACTAATGTAAGAATGAAAAAAAGAAAGAATTTACGCATGGTCATTTCCTGTATTTTTTGATGATACTATAAGCTGTATAAAGTCCCAACTCACCCGCCTTGGAGAGATCGCTGATGCCCGCTTCCTGTTGTTTGTTGGCGATACGGGCAAGTCCACGGTTATAATACGCCTCGGCAAGATGACTATCAAGGGCGATGGCATGGGTATAATCCTCGATGGCATGGGCATAGTCATGACGCTGTACATACACATTACCACGATTGTAATAGAGATAGGCACTTTCGTCATAACGGATAGCCTCCGTCAAATCAGACAACACATTCGCTGTCTTCATACGGATATCCGTACCCTGCGAGGCATTGAAGTCGTTGAGTTTCGACTGACAGACAGCACGCTGCCAATACGCCAGTGCTGATGTCGAGTCGATTTGCAGATAGGTGGAGGCGTCCTCGATGGCAGCGTCAAAGTTCTGGATGACACTATAAGCGAAGGAGCGCTTCAATAACAGCGAAGCAGAATGACGTGCATCCCGTATACGGTCTATCTGTCCCGACAGCGAATCTATCAGGGCAAAATAACGCTTCGTATCATTCTCACCCATCGCAGGATTGCTGCTAATGATGTGTAATGGGTTCAGTCTTCCCTGTTTTGCATTATAGGCATCGACCTGTTTATCGAAAGCGACATACTGTTTTACCTGATTCAGTTCATTTTCGTACGACAGTGCATACATCGGCAGGTAGTCGATAGCCACCTTCCGGTTCTGTACCTTACCACGATATTCACTCTGATACTCATGTTCTATCTCCTGCTCATCGGCTACAGCCAGTTGGTTGTATTTCTCAATATCCAGGTCACTGCGCTTACGCATCTGTTTCTGCGAGAGACGAGGCTGCTTGCCACTGAAGCGTTTATCCATCTGTGCTTTCAGGATACGGAACTCATCCAACTCCGCCTGTTTCGTCATTCCTAAGCGACGATAACACGAAGCACGATGCTGCAAACCAAACCAGAAATTCGGAAACTCCTCGATGACCTTTGAGTAGTCGCGGATGGCACCACGCAGATTACCTGTATTCTCCAACAGCAACGCACGGTTAAAGAGTGCCATGAGGTTGTCAGGCTCTAGGTTCAATACAAAATCGAAGTCGGTAATGGCACGGTTGTCATCACCCACCTGTGCACGAAGCAGTCCACGATTGTAGTGTCCGAGGAAGTTGTTGGGGTCTAAGTCAAGTGCCATATCGTAATCAGCCATCGTTCCTCGCAAGTTATTCTGATTGAAACGAGCCACAGCACGATTGATATAATTGCCTACGTCTTTGGGTTGCAGACGGATGGCTTTGGAGAGATATTCCTCACTTTCCTTCCACTCCTGACGGGAAAGACTAATGATAGCACGCTGACTCCACAAGCTTCCATCGTAAGGATCAATCTCCAGACTCTTTTCCAAGGCGGTTATCGCCTGAGCAGTATCCTTCTGCAACATATACACATCTGCCTTCATGGCATAGGCTGGTGCATGCTTGCTCCATTTTGTCAGGATGGTATCCAGTTGAAGGAGTGCGATATCATACTCTTTCTCGTTGATATGACAAAGGGCACGATTATGCCATAATCCTTGATTCTCAGGGTCATAACGCAAAGCCTGGTTAAAGTCCTTGATGGCATCCGCATAATTTTTCTGTCGGATGCGACAGAGTCCTCGCAGTTCATACATCATGACGACATAAGGATTGCGCTTGATAGCCTCGGAGCAGTCGGCCTCCGCTCCTGCAAAATCATCCAGATAGTATTTCGCCACACCACGATAGAACCATGGCTCATAGAGATAGGGCTTGGCAGATATGGCTTGATTGAAATATTGGATGGAGAGGACATAGTCCTCGAAATAAAGCGCCGAACGCCCTATCATCACCAGACGGTCGGTCTTGAACTGCGCGTAACAAATGGACAGTTGACAATTGACAATTGACAGTTGAAGCAAGGCAAATAGCAACAGTTTCTTCATCACCAACCTCAAAAATAATCAATTATCCATCAATTATCAATTACCTTTTGGTCTTATAACCACAACGATAACGTCCTTGAGTGAGTGCACGCAACTTACTCTTTATAAGTTGTTTACGCAAAGGAGTAATGCGATCAACAAACACCTTTCCTTCTAGGTGGTCGAACTCATGTTGCATCACACGGGTCAGATAACCTTCTACCCATTCATCATGCGGTTTCATCTCCTCATCCAACCACTGAACACGGATACGAGTCGGACGTGTTACCTTCTCATGGATGGCAGGAAGTGACAGGCATCCCTCTTCCATCGACTCCGTCTCTGAGTCGTCATATTCTACAATATGCGGATTGATGAACACATGACGAAAGCCCTTATACTCCGGCATATCATCACTGAGCAAGTCCAAATCGATGACAACGACACGTATAGACTTGCCTATCTGCGGAGCAGCGAGACCGATTCCCTCACTCTCCGCCAATGTTTCCCACATGTCCGCAATCAGTTGCTGCAAGTTGGGATAATCTGTTGGAATGTCCTCAGCAACCTTACGAAGTACGGGGTGGCCATATATATAAATAGGTAGAATCATTTCTTTGATCTCATATAATCTTGTAGGATGATGGTGGCACTGATCTCGTCAACGAGAGCTTTATCCTGACGTGCCTTTTTCTTCAAACCTCCGTCAATCATTGCCTGATGGGCCAAGACAGAAGTGAAACGCTCGTCATAAAACTCAATGGGAATCTGCGGCACGGCTTTGCGCCAACGGTTCACGAACTCCTGTACACGCTGCAGGTTCTCGCTGGGCTGTCCATTCGGTTGTCGGGGCTCACCTATCACGATGCGTTCCACTTCTTCACGGGCAATATATCCCTGCAGATAATCGAATAACTCAGATGTGGAGACAGTCGCCAATCCTCCCGCTATAATCTGGAGAGGATCGGTGACTGCCAGCCCTGTACGTTTCTTACCGTAATCGATGGATAATATCCGTGCCACGTCTGCTTTTCAGCCTTTACTGGGCATTATAGAGCAACCAGGCACCAGCATATTTCGACTGCAAGTCATTACGACTGGCAGCAGCCTCTTCCTTTGTATCGAAAGTAGTAGCGACCACACGATACATGTTACGTTCTTCGTTCTTTACAATCTGAGCATTATAGCCGGCATCCTTCAAATGCTGTTGTAAGCCCTCAGCATTGGCTGCAAGAGAGAACGAACCGACAACGACACTGAAGTTCTTCAGACCATCGCCATTCACCAGAGACACCTTTTCCTGAGTCACTTTGATATTGTCTGAGTTGTCAATAACCTGTGTCTCAGTAGCAGGTTTCTCCTCAAGAGGCACTACCACAGTGGTTTCCTCCTGCTGCGGCTGCACAACAGGCTGCTGTTGCTGCTCCTGCTGCTGTTGTTGCTGCTGGATTTCCTCCTGCTGCTTAGCCTTCAAATAAGCTTGTTTGTAGGCACTCTCACTTGATTTACAACTTGTAAAAGCCATTGCAACGCAGATACCTGCGCATAACACCATGTACTTCTTCATTTTCTTTACTTTATTATTAAATTAAACTTCTTGTTCTAATTATCACGTGCGAAATTACAAAATATCGGGCAAATGGAAGGAAAAAACGTGCCTAAAGTTTGTTAAATGAAGAAAAACTAACACTTTTCGTAAAAAAAGTCTGCTTTTTTGCCATTATTTTCAAATAATTTCCCTATATTTGCAAAAAGATTCAAGTATATTATTAACTCAAAAACAATACGACTATGAGAAGTTTAGGTGTTTTAGGCGCATTCTTCGGCGGTGCTATTGCCGGCGCAGTGATTGGTTTATTACTGGCTCCTGAGAAGGGAGAGGACACTCGTGCGAAGGTTACTGATGCTATTGACGATTTCATGAAGAAACACAACATCAAACTGAGCCGCAAGGAAGTGAACGACCTCGTTGACGATATTGCCGAGGCTGCTCCTGAAGTAGAAGACTAAAGACTGAAGTAATGCTGTCGAGCGACAAAAACGTTGAGACCATCGCCCAATTGGTGGAGATCATCAAGCACTATCTGGGACTTCAGAAAGAATATCTGAAGTTGGATATTATTGACAAGATTGTACGCCTGTTGACCTTTGCAGCCCTAGTTGTTGTATTTTCCGTATTATTAGTGGCTGTATTGATGTATCTCTCGTTTGCCATCGCATTCTGGCTTGCCTCCTACATGGGGACGGCGCTTGCCTTCCTCGTGGTAGGAGGTATTCATTTGCTCCTGATTATCATCGTCTTCATATATCGCAAGAAGTGGATTGAGAAACCCTTGGTGCGCTTTCTTGCCAATCTCCTGTTAGAAAACTAAACATCATCGTATGCTACCCGTACAGAAACCCAAACCCCAAGCCCCGCAGACGCTTGACGAGATTCGTGAGCGCAAGGATCAGTTGTTGGAGCAACTCAATGCCGACAACACTGAGTTTGGCACGAAGTGGCATCAGTTGTTTGTCTCCAAGGAGTCCAGCAGCAAGGCAGAGTTTGTTTCAGGACTGATAGCCAACAGCATTACTGCCATTGATGCCTTCTTAGTCGTCAGAAAACTATTAAAGAACTACGGAAGTCTCTTCGGTTTCAAAAAGAAGAAACGGAAGAAATAACCACTATAACTCTATGATTTGTCCGTCGTATGCCATCTGAATGTCAGAGGGCAGTGACGCATTGACTTCCTCATGACGACCGATGTCATGACTGGAATGGATGAGCCATGTCTGGCGAGCCCCTACCTTTTGGGCAAAAGCCACCGCCTCGTCCAAGGTCTGATGGGAGTGATGAGGCTTCTGGCGCAGCGCATTGACAATCAAGGTATCTACATCCTGCAGGTAATCCAGTTCGCCTTCGTCAATCGTCTTCATATCGGTGATATAGACTAACGCTCCTATCCGATAGCCGAGGATAGGCAGGTCATGATGCATCACCTCAATCGGCATGATTTCAATATCACCAATAGTAAAAGGCTCGTGCTTGTGAATCTCATGTAACTGAATAGCAGGTACACCAGGATAACGGTTATCCACAAAGCAATACGGCAGCATCTCCAACAGTCCCTGACACGCCAAAGGATCGGCATAGACATTGATTTCACCGAACTGACAGAAAGGACGCACGTCATCCATGCCTCCCATGTGGTCGTAATGGGCATGAGTAATGAGAATACCATCTATCTTACGGAAGGGATGAGGCATAATCTGCTGACGAAAATCCGGACCGCAGTCAATCAGGAGACGGGTGGTTCCCGTCTCTATCAACACTGAACAACGTAACCGTTTGTCGTGCGGGTCGGTACTGGTACAGGTAGGACACTGACAACCGATTGTCGGTACGCCACACGATGTTCCCGTTCCTAAGAATGTCAGTCTCATATAATATTCACTTCAGGAAATATCTCGATTCCGAACTTCTCCTTGACATCACGCTGAATTGTCTCACACAAAGCCACGATCTCCTGCCCCGTCGCTCCGCCACGATTCACCAAGACCAATGCCTGCTTGTCGTGGACACCGGCACGTCCCATCGACTTGCCTTTCCAACCGCACTTTTCTATCATCCATCCTGCAGGAATCTTCTCATGGTCGGCATCTACCGTATAGTGAGGCATACCCTCATACTGGCTGGCAAGTTGTTCGTACTTCTCTTTAGTAACGATGGGATTCATAAAGAAACTACCTGCATTTCCCATCACTTTCGGGTCGGGCAGTTTGGCGTTGCGGATATCAATAATCACCTGACGCAGTTGTTGGGCTGTCGGTTTTGTGATTCCCTTCCGTTCCAGTTCTGCACGGATATTTCCATAATCCAGACGGGGTTCGAAGACAGCTTGTAACTGATAGGTGACATGCGTGATGAGATACTGGTTCTTCCATTCATGTTTGAAACGACTGTCACGATAGGCATAGCCACATTCCTCCTTGGAGAATATACGGATATCGCCAGTAGCAATCTCCACGGCTTCCACTGATGTAATCAGGTCTTTCACCTCCACCCCATAGGCTCCGATATTTTGTACGGCACTCGCACCGACGTCACCAGGTATCAAAGAAAGATTCTCGGCTCCATATAACTGATGGTCGACACAATAAGCCACCACATCGTCCCAGACTTCACCGCTTCCGCAGGCCAATTGACTGTTGACTGTTGATAGTTGACAATTGACCGTTGACCTCACCACGATACCGTCATAGTCTTTGGTCAGCAACAGATTACTGCCGCCCCCTATTATTATATAAGATGTATCCGATGCACACAGTATCTTTGCCACCTCTTGAGCCTCGGCAACAGTGCTGTACTCCAAATAGCGGCTGCATTTGGCGTCGATACCAAATGTGTTATGTTGTAAAAGAGAATAATTGCTGAGGTCCTTCATTGTCAAGTCACCAGTTTCTCCAGTTTCCACTTGCCTCCTTCATACTTGAAGGTCAGTTCCAGCTCCATTCCATTGGCGATACCACGCAGCACGAAGACTTTACGTCCCGTCTCTTTCTGCGGTTGCCCATACACAATGTTGTAAATCATCCCTGTGGGCAGTTCAGGGGCGAAGGCCTCCCAGGTATCAGGCGTAATCACTCCTTCCATCTGACTGAAATCGTCATCAGGGTCCGGACCGATGAACTTCACGCTCTGCATGAGGTGCTTCGACTGAAACTCTGGACTATCGGCAAACTGTTCATAGAACTCCAGGAAAGAGGCATTACGGGATTCACTCAAAGGCATGTGAATCACTTGCTGAAGCATCCATAGTCCGTTGACACGATCGAAGACATATTGTTTGACCGTCTTGGAATGCAGATAAATCTTCTCCACCACCGCATGCTCTATATTGGTCTCCTTCACAGCCTCCATCTCTTGCTCGCTGTCAAACAACAACGTATAGAAATCCTGCTTCATGAAGAAATACTCCATCTGCCAGTCTCCTTTCTTGACATAACTGACTTCATCGCCACGCTTCGTCAACAAAGGAAACTTGATGCGGGAAGACTGTAGTTTACGGTTGGCTGCAAAATTAAAGATGAAATCGTCGAACAGTTCGTCGGCAGCCTTCGGTACGGGTGTCTCTTCTACGATCTCCTCCTGTTGCGAAGCGGAGACAGTATCAGCCTGCTGTGTCGAATCGGCAGTCTCCTCCATTTCACTGTTTCCTGTCTTATTGCCTTGACAGGCAGAAAACAGCAATAGGACCACAGAAAAAACAATCCAAAACCGTTTCATCCTTCACTTATCTGTGAATACTACTCTCAAATTTGATGCAAAGGTACAAATAATTCTTAATTCTTAATTCATAATTCTTAATTATTTTGTACCTTTGCACGCAAAATTTATTTTATACCCAAGATTATGATACTTGATAAGATAGACGAACTGCTAAAAGAGGTACAGACACTGAGTGCCAAGAATGCAGAGGAAGTAGAACAACTGCGACTGAAATATCTCAGCAAGAAGGGTGAGATTACAGCGTTGATGAATGATTTCCGTAACGTGGCTGCTGACCAGAAGAAAACGGTCGGTATGAAAATCAATGAACTGAAGACACTGGCTACGGAGCGTATCAACCAACTGCGTGAAGACTGTCAGACACAGGAGAGTGACGGTGAGGCTATTGACCTGACGCGTACGCCCTACCCTGTCCAGTTAGGAACCCGTCATCCGCTGACCATCGTCACCAACGAGATTATCGATATTTTCTCACGCATGGGCTTTGTCCTGGCGGACGGTCCTGAGGTGGAAGACGATTTGCATGTGTTCACCAAGATGAACTTTGCTGCCGACCATCCTGCCCGTGATATGCAGGACACTTTCTTTGTCAGTCAGCATCCCAATGATGTCACAAAGAACATCCTGTTGCGCTCCCATACTTCCAGTGTTCAGGCTCGTGTGATGGAAAAGACGCAACCACCTATCCGTATCATCTGTCCAGGTCGTGTCTATCGTAACGAGGCGATTACAGCGCGTGCCCACTGTTTCTTCCATCAGGTGGAAGGTCTCTATATCGACAAGAACGTGTCGTTTACCGATCTCAAGCAAGTGTTGTTGTCGTTTGCCCGTGAGATGTTCGGAGCTGATACGAAGATTCGTCTGCGCCCCAGTTACTTCCCCTTCACGGAACCTAGTGCTGAGATGGATATCTCTTGCTTCATCTGCGGCGGTGAGGGTTGCGGCTTCTGCAAGCACACCGGATGGGTAGAGATTTTAGGATGTGGTATGGTGGACCCCAACGTCCTGGAGCTTTGCGGCATTGACTCTAAAGTCTATAGCGGCTATGCCTTCGGTATGGGTGTGGAGCGTATCACCAACCTGAAGTATCAGGTCAGCGACCTCCGTATGTTCTCCGAGAATGATGTCCGTTTCTTGAAAGAATTTGAATCAGCCAACTAAATATTGGCTCTGAATAAACCTCAACTCGGCTTCGAGCATCGCCAACTTCGGCATGTCGAAGCCGACTTTTTTTGCCTCTGCGATGGGACGTGTATATAAATAAGGTATCTCCATCGGACGATGAAAATCGAAATCGAGTTTCATGGATGGACTATATGGCACCATCGCATCCGTCATGGCCATCATCTTATCGGCAAACTCACTTGTCAGCGTATTCACACCCAAGGCATTGGCAGCACCAATGACCTCCATCATCTGGTCGTAGATGAGTTGACGAGTTGACGGATTCTTCAACAACTTATCTGTAGAGGTATTCAAGGCGACTGTCATTCCATTGAACGGCATATTCCATACAGCTTTCCGCCAACGTGCTTCCAAATATGGTACTTCTGCTGCCTCAAGACCTGCATCTATGAAATCAGCGAGTAACGCATGAAAACGCTCATCTGGACAAGAATAATTACCCAGATTGATAGAGCCGTAACACTGATGACTGACACGACCCGGGGCTGTCTTGGCAGAACATATAAACGCCAGTCCAGCCACAATCTGCAAATGTGGGAAATGATGCTGCAGGTCCTCCTCCAATCCGATGCCGTTTTGGATTAGTACGACGATGGTGTCATCATGCAGGATCGGTGCCAGCAATTCTGGTAACAGATGATTATTGACAGATTTCAACCCTACCAGCACAACATCGCTTTGGGGGATGTCTGCCGAATGGGCATAGACTTCCGCAGGAAAGACGCTGAAATCTCCGTCGCAGCTGTCTACACGGAAGCCATGTTCCTTTACATACGCATAATCACTATGGCACAGGAAGCGTACCTTTCTTCCTGCATGAGCCAGATGACAGCCATAATAGCCCCCTATGGCTCCTGCTCCTACTACTGTATAATTCATCATATTATCCTTATTATGACATGCAAAGGTAATAAATATTTCCGATTCTGCATCTTTCCCGTCAATTAATTTGGTGGTTTGAATTATTCTTCGTATCTTCGCACAAACTATAATATAAACAAGGAAACTTATTAAACTAACAAACGTATGAAAGAACTGAAAGGAACAAAGACAGAGAAGAATCTGCAAGAGGCTTTTGCAGGTGAGTCCATGGCTCGCAACAAGTACACCTATTTCGCTTCCAAGGCAAAGAAGGATGGTTATGTACAGATTGCCGCTATCTTTGAAGAGACGGCTGCCAATGAGAAAGAGCATGCAAAGATGTGGTATAAGTATCTGAACGGTGGTAGTGTCAGCGATACTGTAACGAACTTAGAGGATGCTGCCAGTGGTGAGAACTTCGAGTGGACCGACATGTATGCCCGTATGGCCAAGGAAGCCCGTGAGGAAGGCTTCGACGAGATTGCCGAAAAGTTCGAGGGCGTTGCCGCCATCGAGAAGGAGCATGAGGCACGCTATCGTAAGCTGTTGGACAACATCAAGAAGGAGCGTGTCTTCAGCAAAGAGGGTGATGTCATCTGGCAGTGCGCTAACTGCGGACATATCGTCATCGGCAAGAAAGCCCCTGATGAGTGTCCTGTCTGCAATCACCCACAGGCCTACTTCCAAGTAAAGGCAGAGAACTACTAAGAGGTAAAAGGGTAAAAAAGTAAAAAGGTAAAAAATCGAGCGCATCGGTCTTTTACCTTTTTCTTTACTTCTTTACTCTTTTACCTTTTTACTTTTTTACCTTTTCAATAAAGAAATTCACGCACTGGCGAAACAGATGGTTACGAGTATTCCCACCAAAGATACTGTGATTACGATTGGTATAAACTAATTGGCGGAAATCCTTATCAGCCTGAACCAATGCCTCGGTATATTCTGCTGTATTACGCAGATGCACATTATCGTCAGCAGAACCATGACAGAGTAACAAGGCTCCATGCAATTGGTTGGCGCGACTGATGGGATTCTGATCATAGCCTTCAGGATTCTCCTTCGGTGTACGCATATAACGCTCCGTATAGATGCTGTCATAGAAGCGCCATGAAGTCACTGGAGCGATAGCGATACCTGCACAGAAGACAGGACGTCCCTCCGACATCGACATCAAAGTATTGAAACCGCCATAACTCCATCCCCAGATGGCAATATGGTCCTTGTCGACATACGACTGTTTGCCAAGCCATATGGCAGCCTCAACCTGATCACGTGCCTCCTGTTCACCTAAATGAAGATAAGTACTCTTCTCAAAGTCAGCCCCACGACCACCAGTGCCTCGTCCGTCTACACAGACACAGATAAAACCCTGTTGACAGAGATACTGTTCGAGAATGGCACCCTGACCATTCATACCGATATTCCAAGCATCCTTCACCTGTTGACTGCCAGGACCACTATACTGATACATAATGACAGGATAACGCTTGGAGGCATCGAAGTTGGCAGGCTTCATCATCCAACCGTTGAGTTTCACACCCTCTGACGTTGTGAAGGTAAAGAACTCTTTCGTTCCCAAAGACTCCTTCGCTAATTTATCTTTTAGTTCCTTGTTATCCTTCAAGGTGGTGATGACCTTACCACCTATGGCACACAGCGTGATGACAGGAGGGGTGTTCAGATTACTCCAAGTATGGATAAAGTATTTGAAGTTACTACTGAACACTGCACTACTCCACCCTGCCTTATCAGTCAGACAGGTCTTTTTACCGTTAGCAGATGCCACAAAGACACGCTGGTCGGTAGGACCATACTGATGGGAAGCATAATAGACATCACCCGTCTGGTCATCCACGCCAAAGACGTCACTCACTTCATAGTCTCCTTGTTCCACCTGACGGAGCAACTGCCCATTGAGATTATAGAGATAGAGATGCATCCATCCGTCACGCTCACTGGGTAAGAGTATATACTTATCCGTCACCACGAACTGTTCGAGGCATTCCTCTTTGACATATTTGGGTGTCTTATCCTCTATCAACAACTGGCACACTGTTGACAACGGATTCATCATATAGATACGCAGACAATCCTGATGACGGTTTAAGGTAAACACCAATACCTTGGTAGCATCATTGGTTGTTATGATGCGGGGAATATAGCCGTCAGCATCTACAGGTACCTGCATCTGACGCGTCTTTCTGCTGGCAATATCGAAACTCCAAACACTACACTTCGCATTGTCGGCACCAGCCACCGGATATTTATAGGTGTAAGCCCCAGGATATTCCGTATTCTCTTTATGTTCAGGTGCAAGACCCTTATAGATAGGCATCGAATATTCTTTGACGGCTTTCTCGTCATAACGTACCCATACCAGTTGCTTGCTGTCGGCACTAAACACCATCGCACGGTCGTTCGTGAACTCTTCCTCATTCACCCAGTCGGGAATACCATTGATAACCTCGTTCTTCTTTCCGTCTTTCGTCACCTGACTCTCTGCATTGTCATAAAGCAGTTTGATAAGAAAGATATTATTGTCACGAACGAAGGCAATCATCGTACCGTCAGGCGAGAACAAGGGAGTCTGCTGGGCACCGTTCTTCGACAACGGTACCAGTTTCTTGCTGGCAATGGTATAAATATAATAGTCAGCTGTGAACGAATGACGATAGATACTCTTTGTGTTCGTCTGTATCAGTATCCGTTTGCCGTCAGGACTCATGATATAACCATCGATAGCTTCAAGTTTGGCACCAGAAGCGTTGGCCACATCAAACAATTCCTCTGTCTCTTTACCTGTCTTAAAGGAATAACGGGCAATACGTTTGGTATCCTCACTCAGTTGGGTATAACTCTCTCCATCTTTCGAAGGGACTAACGCACTGATACCCTCTGCACGATATACGCCAGATGTGATGTCCTTTAATTCCAGACCTTTAGATGCCTTTCCCATAAGCCACGTCGTTCCCATTCCCATAATAGGGATAAGTAACAGGGATAACAATGTCATTCTTTTCATGATGAATCATTTTCAGATAATATAATTGACAAAGGTATAAATAAAAAATGAAACAGCAAAATCCATGAGAATTTATTAACAATTTAAAAAAGATTTGGCAGTCTCAGAAAAATGTTTTTGTTTTGCAAACACAAAGGAAAAGAATGATGAAAGAGGTATACAATAGTTATAGCCAGTGGATCAGGAAACAGTTCCCCTATCGTGTCCAGAAGATATCTATTGATGCGGGGTTTACCTGTCCTAACCGTGATGGGAAGGTTGGTCGGGGAGGCTGTATCTTTTGTGATAACAATACCTTTAATCCTGCCTATTGCGACAGAAAGAAAACCATCACCCAACAATTGGAGGAAGGAAAACAGTTTTTCAGCAGGAAGTATCCAGACATGAAATACCTTGCCTATTTCCAAGCCTATTCCAATACTTACGATACACTGAACGTTCTCAAACGGAAATACGAGGAGGCATTGGCTGTAGAGGATGTGGTAGGACTCGTTATCGGTACACGTCCTGACTGTATGCCTGACGATGTCCTCGACTATTTAGAGGTATTGAACAAACAGACTTTCCTTATCGTGGAATATGGTATTGAAAGTGCCAATGACGAGACACTCCAACGTATCAATAGAGGACATTCTTTCGAGACAGCACGACAATCCGTCGAACGCACTACAGGAAGAGGAATACTAACAGGGGCTCATGTCATTCTTGGACTTCCAGGAGAAGATGCAACAGAAAGTATTCGTCAGGCTGCCCTAATTTCTTCACTCAAACTTAATCTGCTGAAGATCCATCAGTTGCAAATCATTAGAGGAACATATTTGGCAGAAATCTATGAAAAGAAGCCTTTCCATCTCTATTCTGTTGATGAGTATATTAAACTGACAGCCAGTTATTTGCAATATTTGAGAAAAGAAATCATTGTAGAACGCTTCGTTTCCCAATCACCACCCGAAATGGTCATTGCTCCCCATTGGGGAATGAAGAATTATGAGTTCACTAACCTGCTGGTTAACTACATGAAAAAGGAAGGGGTATGGCAAGGAAAACTATCCATGAATCTCTGAATAGTTAGTATTGCGGAGCAACTGCTCTACGCTCACACCTTTGTGATTTTTCATGTACTGATTGATACGTGACACCCTGTCATTGGAAAAGATATCATTTCCCATTACCTGATTTACAATCCATTGTATCTTACCCATATGAAATGAACGCTCCTGCTGATTCAATTCACTTTCACTTTCCTGTACGGGGAAAAGACTGAGGATATAGAAACCGATACAGTCAGGAACAATCATGTCACGTGTCATCATCTGACGCTGATCTTTTGTATAATGCTCAATATAGAACGGATAGTCTGCACCTAAATACTTATCCAACGAGATACCCAACATTCTTTGTCCTACAATAACGCTCTGATCAAAAGAACCTATCTGAGCATATACCTGCGGTATCTCCATGGAAGGCAATTCTTCTTTCAAACGACGGAAGGCATTAGAGAGGTCTTTTTCCAAATCTGTCATATCAGCAAACTGCTCCTGCACGTCATTAATCATCTGCTGCAATGTAGAGTCACTGAAGAAACGAAGGAATATCGCATTAATCTCAGGGTCGTTCACTTGTCCGATACGTAACACATCCTCTATCAATGTACGCGTCTGCATCGGATATGTCTTGTTCATCTTCAATAGGGCTGAATAGTCACCAGTTGTCAGGTAGAGACTCTCTATCCTATCGTAACGCTCAATGGAAATATTCATATTGTCTGAAGCCTCGTCATTAGCCTTCAGACGCCACTCGCAACCCAGACATGCAAGCATGATTATTACTAATAGGAAATAGACTTTTCGCACTGTCTTTCTTACAACTATCTGCCTTAAAAAAGGCTTAAATTGTTAAACAACGCTGCAAAATTACTAAAAAATATTGTAAAAACCAAATTTTTTGCTAAAAAAAATTAAAATAATGCAGAGAAATGTTTATGTCCTTTGGCATAATACTGCCATAACAATGAGAAGTTGTATTGTTCTGGGATCTTATCTGCCACACGACTTGCCTGTATCTGTTGACGGTCAGTTTCAAAATCCTTACGCCATCGTTTAAAGGCGCGACGAGCACGATAGATAGCACGGAAATCACCCCAGTTACGGTTCAAAATCAAAGTCTCCCAAGCAGCCAGATAATCCAGGAACCAACGCCAGCGCATCACATGACGGAGTTCGCTGTCAGGAAGACATTTATACAACATGGTAAGGTTATTGCGGAAATTCAAGAAAGTCTTCATCGGATTACCTTTCGGCAATGTACCACCTCCCACATGATAGACAAAACTCTCAGGCAGACAAAAGATCTTACGTCCCCGGATGCGCAGTCTCCAACAGAGGTCAATCTCTTCGTTATGGGCAAAGAAACGGGCATCCAAGCCACCTGCCTCCCAGTAGTCTTTGGAGCGTATCATCAATGCTGCACCTGTCGCCCACAGTATCTCCGTCGCATAGTCATACTGTCCATAGTCTTCTTCAATGGTATCAAAGATACGTCCACGACAGAATGGATAGCCGTAACGGTCAAGATATCCCCCACTCGCCCCTGCATACTCAAACATATCCTTATTATATATAGAGAGGAGTTTGGGCTGACATGCCGCTACTTCAGGATGAACATCCATAAACTCTATCAGGGGAGTGAGCCAGTGATGCGTCACTTCTATATCAGAATTCAACAACAGATAGTATTCAGCTTCAATCTGCGCCAACGCCTTGTTATAACCCTCGGCAAAGCCCCAGTTCTTCTCTAAAGTGATTACTCTGCATTCTGGAAATTCGGCTGCCAGCATTTTCAACGAGTCGTCCGTAGAGGCATTGTCTGCCACATAGACAACGGCTTCCTCACGAGAATACTGCAACACGGTAGGCAGATACTGTTTCAGCATCTTCTGTCCGTTCCAATTCAATATAACAATAGCGACTTTATCCATTTATCCTAGCTTTTAGTGCTGTCTTATCGTGATTGAAGTCTCCCAAGCATACAGTCATCAGTTGATTATCATATTCCACACGCGCGTCAGCAGGTGACAGTTCCACACGAATATAGTTCTTTGTAAAACCATGCATCGCCTTACCACGAGGGGCTTTCTCAAACAACACCTCTGCCTTTTTACCGATATATCGTTGATAGAAGGCATGTGTCTTCTTATCTGAGAGATCAAGCAACCGCTTGCTTCGTTCCCGTTTATCCGCATCTGACACTTTATAGGAAATCTTCAAGGCCGCTGTACCTGGACGTTCCGAATATGGAAAGACATGCAACTGGGTCACATCAAGTCCACACAGGAAATCGTATGTCTCCTCAAAACATTCAGGCGTCTCACCCCTACAGCCTACCATTACGTCAACACCGATAAAAGCATCGGGCATTACAGACTTGATGCGCTGTATCTTATCCGCAAACAACTGGCGGTCGTAATGGCGATGCATCAGTTTCAACACTGTATCACTGCCACTCTGAAGAGGGATATGGAAATGCGGCATGAATGCACGACTCTGTGCACAGAAATCAATCAACTCCTCACTCAACAAGTCTGGCTCCAGACTACTGATACGATAACGACTGATACCCTCCACGGCATCCAGTGCCTTTACCAAGTCAATGAAACGTTCTCCTGTTGTCTTTCCAAAATCGCCAATATTCACACCTGTCAGTACAATCTCCTTTCCACCCTCACGGGCAGCATCCTCTGCCTGTTCCACCAACGAGGCAATGGTCGGATTACGGCTGAAGCCACGCGCATAAGGAATGGTACAATAAGTACAGAAGTAGTCACAACCATCCTGTACCTTCAGGAAATAGCGGGTACGATTGCCTCGAGAACAACTCGGTGCGAAAGTCTTGATGTCCTTCGTCTTCTGGGTCATGTAAGTCGATGCTGCGCCTCGATTGACGAAACCATCGGACAGGAACTGTATCAAATTCGCTTTCTCATTCGCTCCCAACACCAAGTCGACACCCTCTATCTTACTTACCTGTTCTGGTTTCAACTGTGCATAGCATCCTGTGACAACCACAAAAGCATTAGGATGCTGTCTCACTAAACGGTGAATCGCCTGACGGCATTTGTGATCTGCTACTTCTGTCACTGAACAAGTATTTATCAAACAGATATCCGCCTGCTCTCCTTTCGTAACGGTCTGTACACCCATCTCCTGAAGCATCTTTGCGAAAGTAGATGTCTCAGAGAAATTCAGTTTACAGCCCAACGTGAAATAAACTGCCCGTTTACCTTGAAAAGCCGACGTATCTATCATATATATAATAAGGTGTCGTTTTTTACGATTGCAAAGTTACATAAAATCTTCCATTTTTCACCGTTTTTTAGCATTTATTCCATTAAGTGTAAAAAAGACGATATTTTTAACATTTCGTAATTGATTGATTTATAATACTTTGCAAAAAAGTTACAACAAAGCATTAAAAAAAATCACAAAAAAAAGTACAACGTATTAAAAAAATGCCTACCTTTGCAGCGTTTTAATAAACAAATGATTGTTTTACAGATTTAAAAAGCTTAGAAAAAATGAAAAAGTTAGTATTTGTATTCGCAGCTGTTGTAGCTGTTTCTTTCGCTTCTTGTGGTAACAAGGCTCAGCAGGCTGAGGTTGACACCGACTCTGTAGAGGTTGTTGATAGCGCTGACACTACTGCTGCTGACACTGTTGCTGTTGCTGATAGCACTGCAGCTGAGTAATCAGAAAACTCGAACAAATTGAGAGAAAGAACGCCGCTGGACTATGTCCAGCGGTTTTTTTTGTTTGTTTTCTAGATATTCTAGATAATCTAGAGTGTCTAGGATTCTAGAAAACAAAAAAAGCGGACGTATCAATGATACGCCCACTTTTAATTATAGATTGCTTTACAGCATTTATTCTTCTGTTGCAGGAGCCTCTTCCTCAGCAGGAGCCTCAACGGGAGCAGCCTCTACAGGAGCGGCCTTTTCTTCCTTCTTCTCCTCTGCAGGAGCATTCTCAGCGATTACCTTAACAGGAATCTCGATCTCTACCTCCTTGTGGAAGTGAACAGTAGCTACATAGTCACCAACCATCTTGGCATCACGCATGGTGATGATCTTACGATCAATCTCATGACCCAGCTTCTTCAGTTCCTCAGCAACGGTAGAAGCGTTGACAGAACCATAAAGCTGACCTGTAGCACTTACCTTGGCAGCAATTGTCAAAGCCACGTCCTTGATAGCCTCACCCTTCTTCTCAGCCTCAGCCTTCAGGGCAGCCAACTTGCTGGCCTGCTGTTTCAGATTCTCAGCGAGAACCTTCTTGGCAGAAGGAGAAGCGATAACAGCCTTACCCTGAGGAATCAGGTAGTTACGACCGTAACCAGACTTCACGTTTACGATATCGTTCTTATATCCCAGACCGATAATATCTTCTTTCAGTATTAATTCCATATTGTCGTCCTCCTCCTTATTATTTCATCATATCAGTTACGTAAGGAAGCAGTGCAATCTGACGGGCACGCTTAACAGCCTGAGCCACACGACGCTGATACTTCAGCGATGTACCAGTGATACGACGGGGAAGAATCTTACCCTGCTCGTTCAGGAACTTCTTCAGGAACTCGGGATCCTTATAATCTACATACTTAATACCACTCTTCTTGAAGCGGCAATACTTCTTCTTCTTCGTGTCGATAGAAGGAGCTGTCAAATAACGGATTTCAGTCTCTTGTGCCATAATTAAGCCTCCTCTTTTTTACCAAATTTGTTACGACGCTTCTCAGCATACTCAATGGCATACTTCTCAAGCTTCACTGTCTGGAAACGGATAACTTTCTCGTCACGACGGAAAGCAGTTTCCAAAGTCTTAATCACTTCTGGCTCAGCCTTGAACTCCATCAGGAAATAGAAACCTGTAGACTTCTTCTGAATAGCATAAGCCATCTTCTTCAATCCCCAGGCCTCTTCGTTCACGATTTCAGCACCCTTGTCGGTGAGAATCTTTTTGAATTTAGCGACCGTTTCCTTTGTCTGTTCATCAGACAAAACGGGAGTCAAAATGAAAACGGTTTCGTATTGATTCATACTACTAAAAATAATAATTATTTGTTATTTTGCAAAATTGCGGGTGCAAAGGTACGAATAAGTGAGCAAAATACCAAAGGAAAATTAATTTTTCTTTGTATTTTCGAACGAAAGTACCTTAAACGTGAGTTAAAGGTAGTGCAAATCGAACAAAAAACCAAATATTATTTGAGTTTTTTTGAGATGCAGCCTACCTTCAAGGCTAATTTTAGCCTAAAAGGTACGAATAAGTGAGCAAAAAACCAAATAAATCAGCATTTATTTCTTCTTTTTCTCATATTCCGATATGATACGACGGAAATATGCCTTATCGTCCTCACCATCATCTGTAGGACTGAAATCATCAACATACCAGTCACCACGCTCAAAGCGAAGGGCAATCGTCGTTTCTGAATCACTGAAGTTATGGATAATAAGATCTACTAAACACGTAGTATCTGTAACGTTATAGACCTTTGCCACCTTGCAACTCCAATCGTCAGAGAAATCCTGTCCACAGACCCAATGGTCGTAGTCAAACAACACGTCATCCGTCTTATCACAAATCTCCAGAGCCTGCTTCATCAATGCATAATATTGTTGTGAGCAGTAAGCACTGTCACGATTGAAGGGGCTGTGAATATAGTCTACCCTATTCCCCTCGGCATCATAAGTTGCCTTACCCACGTTCTGATAGATCGTGGCAATGCGTTGACGGATATAACTCTCCGAGTGCTTATCCTGCGCATAAGTCACCAGCGCCACCATGAGTACTGATATGACCATAAAAATCTTTCTTTTCTTCATAAGCATATATTTTTGCGAAGGTACGACAAAATTGTAAAGTCTCACTTGATTCTATCTATTAATTTCTCCGGACTCATACGAGAATCCCAGATGTCCATCACTCGGACAACATTGTTTTCCTCATCATAATGATATATGATTTTGAATCTTTTATGCATGACGTGGCATTGTCTGTACAACTTCTGTCTTTCACGCAAGAAAGGTTCTGGAGGATAAGAACTGGGGAAACGTTCCAATCTCCATTCAACAGCACGAACATCAGCTTCCCAACGCTTAGCAGTACTCTCACCAAATTCCATCATCGCATAAGTGATGTTTTCTGCCAATTGTAGTTTGGCAGTGTCCTCCCAAATTATTGTAGCCATGGAAACTTCTGATGCATTTCATCCCACATTTGTTCTGAAGCCGTCCATTTTGTAGGATCGTCTATTTCTGACTCAGCCTTTTCTATTCTGGCAACAGCTTCTTCTAATGTCTTTGGACCCAAAATAGGACAACGGTCCCAGTCCAAGTCATCTATCTCATCATGTATGGTGACTGCACCTGTATAGCTTCCAACTCCAACATTCTGTACAGCGACAGAAGGTTCGCTGGCATTACCAGTGTTCTCTTCATCTTCGAATTGTTGATAATTTTTCTCTTCCATAATATAGTTGTTTATTCGACTGCGAAGGTAGTCATTTTTCTCTTATTACGCAAGTTTTTATGTATAAAAGTATCTTCCTTCTTACTTCAGGCATCGTTTATGTCAGGTACCAGTCCTCTGGCATCATTATATCTGTTAGACATAAGTCTAATGCAAAAAGTTGCAGATTAAATAAATGAGTGCTATCTGTGCCAACAGAATCAGCGGAAGTCCATACTTGAACTTCTTATGCATCGTCTTATGATGCCATACCTTCATCCCAAGCAAAGCTCCAATACTACCGCCGATGACTGCCAATATCAGCAAGGTTGTCTCCGATATTCGCCAACTACCTTGCTTGGCTTTCCATTTATCAATGCCATAGACGAGGAAGGTCACAACAGTGATAACTATAAGATAATATAACAGAGCATTTGCCATCATTGCTTTTTCTTTTGAAGTTCACGATAATCTGAGAGCAGATTCCATATTCCATCTTCAGACAACACTCCTCGTTTAAATCCAGAAGGAAATCGTCCTGCTTCATCAGCAGCAAAATCGAGTTTCCACAACTCACTACCATAGTATTTGCTGAGTTCGGCAACATCCTCTTTGATAGCCTTTAATGAATCAGCAGACTTATCCTTGATAGCAGCCAAGGCTTTGTCGAAACGTTGTTCCATCCATTTGATTCGCTCAATTTGTAAAAGCTCACAAATCGAGTCCTCTCTGATAATCTTTGGTGCAGACTTTCCTGCCAGCACCAATACCTTTTTACCGTTGCGGTAGATATGAAGCTGACGGGAACGAACTACAGCAGTCAGTTCTGAGTCGTCCTGCATAGCTAACCAAAGAGAATGATAGATGCCATCCTCTTCGAAAAGCTTGCGTTGCAGGTGCGAACAAATGTTTGTGGTGTCAATCGTCAGCATACTCAATCAAACAGCTTCTTCCAAATCCACAAAAATGTTACGGCACCAACTACACAGAATACTAAATTGGTGAGATAGCCTTTTCCCAAAAGTTCGATGTTCAACAGATGACTGATGAAAGTGCCTACATAACTGCCGACAATACCGATGACAAGGTTCATGCAACATCCTTTGCCCTCACCACTCATAATGCGGTTGGCTATGTAGCCGATGAAAATACCTGTAAGTATTGGCCAAGCTGTAAAATCTGCAATGTGTTCTAACATATCAATTCATTTTCGTCATGTGATAACCCATCCGCTTCAACTGCATGGCTGCTCCAAAGAGATAGAGCTGGTGCAGGCAGGCAACGAAGCCGTTGAAGGCTTCTTTCGTGCCTGGTTCAAATCGCTGGTGCATCAGGGCATTATAAAGCCGTGAAGCACATTCGCCCACTACCTTCTCAAGAACGGTGAAATCCACACATTGCAACTGCAGTACTTCTTCGCGGATGTATTCGTCCATCGCGTCGTAACCTCGCTTGTCACGCATGTAGGCGTAGAGGTCTTCTATCTTCGAGTAAATATCCCATTCAGCATCCCAGAACTTGGCGACGGCCATGCCGATATACATCATCCAACCAAGGGAGGCTGATGGGAAGTCCTGAAACTCGCGGATGCCGTCTGGGATGTAAGCCTTGGCTATCTCCTCCCATTTTTCCTCCACATCAGGACACTCCGGCATCCTATTATCCACCTCCTTCATGCTCAGTAGGAACTGATGCAGGTCTTTTCTCAATTGCTCTTCAAAATTCTCCATAATCATTATAGCATCTTTTCAAGTATCTCAACAGCCTTGGTGATGTCCTCCTGAAACCGCTTGTGGTCACGGAGGAAGTCAGCCCTACCACCACTGATGGCATCATACAGTTCCTGGCTCATGTCATTGGCATAGTCGGAAATGGCCAACTCTATGTCATCCTTCTGCCAGTCAAGTGTGGAATGAACATAGATTCGCTGCTTCTGATGCAGAAAACTGTAGGCGGTCTCGATACTATCCTTTGTTATCATTTTGTTACTGTATCATATCCTATCGGGCGGAACTGTCGTTGCTTCTCGCTGTACACGAATCCGTGGCCGTATAGGTAATCCTTTATATCTTTTGTCTCCGTTCCGAAGTTATAGCACAGTGATTCCAGCGTGTCAAACTCCTCGTCTCTCAGGAGCATATTCACGCTCGAAACCAGTATCGCAGGATCTTTCGGCAGGTAGTCCATATCACAATTCTTATTAAATC
>CADCEW010000035.1 GCA_902800585.1 uncultured Prevotellaceae bacterium | reverse complement strand
TATCGAGCGTGTCTATCCACAATATACCCAAGAGATTGATGCCTTCTCCAACGAGAAGATTCGTCTGTTCCGTGTGCAGAACGAGACGGATACGCATGGCGTAAAAGATGATATTCGTCCAACCTCTATTAACTGGAAACCACTCACCAAAGAGAACGCATGGCTTTTCTCGGCTGTAGGTACTTTCCTTGGTAAACGGATGTTCGAACAGACAGGTGTTCCTCAGGGTATCATTGTCAACAGCTGGGGAGGCACTCCCATCGAGGCATGGATCTCTGTTGATTCTTTGAAGCAAGACTATCCTGTGCTGGTAAAGAAAGTCGAACTCTATCAGAACGACCAGTATGTGAAGACACAGATACAAGCGAATAACGAGGCTTCACGCAGATGGGACGAGTTGCTGCAAGCAAGTGACCCTGGATATGCTGATTTCTCGTGTGACGATACGCAGTGGCAGCAGATTAACCAGAATGGTTGGATGTGGCGAGGTATCGGTTCTATTTGGCCGCTTATTGCTGGGCACCCTTTTCGACCAAGACATCACTTATCTTAACGGCAAAGAGATAGGTCATACTTACTATCAGTATCCGCCACGCCGCTATGATATCCCTGAAGGTTTGCTTCGTGAGGGCGATAATGTGATAGCTGTCCGTTTCATCAACAAATACGGTGCCGTCCATTTCATCCCAGAGAAACCTTATCTGATAGCTTTCGGAGACGACCGTTTTTCTCAGAATCCGATGCCGAAAGACGTCATTCCTCTCAGTGAGAATTGGAAATTCCATCTTGGTGCCGAGATGCCTTCCTGTCCCAGCAGTGATGTGTCGTTGCAGAATCTGCCAACCACCTTGTATAATGCTGTCGTCTATCCTCTTGCTCCTTATGCTATCAGTGGTGTTGTGTGGTATCAAGGAGAGTCGAATACAGGTCATCCAGCCCCCTATGCCGACTATCTGCGAAAGATGATTGGCAACTGGCGCACTTTATGGAAAGCACCCAAGCTACCTTTCTGTATCGTACAACTTGCCAATCATGACGGGCGCCAACAGACTGGTTTTCCTCAACCTCTTACGCCACAGACGGAACCTATCAATAGTGGATGGGCACAACTGCGTGAGGCACAGCGACAGGTTGCCGTTAATGACCCCCATGCAGCACTTGCTGTAGCCATTGACCTTGGTGAGCCTGTTGACATCCACCCCTTGCGTAAGAAAGAAGTGGCAGAGCGTATCGGACAGTGCTTCGATTGGCTGGTTTTTGGCAAGAAGGTGACGCTTTCTCCCCAACCTGTTCGTGCCACGATAGAAGGCAATCAAGTGATTGTCACTTTCGACCAGTCACTTCAGGAGGGAGAACAAAAGGAGTTTGAACTGGCAGGCACAGATAAGCAGTTTATCAATGCTACAGCGACGGCAAAGGATGACAAGGTCATCATCGATTGTGCGATATCGAATCCTGCCATCGTCCGTTATGCATGGAAAGACAGCCCTATTGCCAGTCTCCGTTCCAAGAAAGACCTGCCTGCTTCCCCCTTCGAAATCACCATCACGAAATAACAAAGAAAAGAGGCTGCCGAAAAGCAGCCTCTTCTTATTTGATGTCGAGAAGATTACGCTTCTTGGTTTTCTTTGTTACGAGCCTCAATCTTCTTGTTGATGTCGTCAATGACCTCGTCGCTCAGTTCATACTTCGAAATGATGAACATAGCAACGATGAGCAGAATAGCTGGGATGATGCAGACGAGCCAGCGGATACCCTCTTGAGCAAGAGGAGTCTGGAGCTCGAGGTCGTTCATGAAGTATGCACCAGCAGCATTACCTACTGACATCATAGCAAAGGCAGTGATGAAGAAGAGGGCAATGATACGAAGAGGACGGTTACGCATGAACTCCATCCACAGGTCGCTGACCTTCACATTGGCAGATTCTGACTGATCCATGACCACACGCTCCTTTGTCTGGCTGAAGCAGAAGATGAGCAGGGCTAATCCAACGAGTGAGTAAATCAGCATCGTGATAAACCATGCATTGGAATCCTTCGGCAGTGTGGTAGCCTCCTCGGCAGGAACATAGTTACACATAGCCAGCACCAGTCCAGGAACAACACCACCTAATGCCATACCAGCCTTGAAGAAGATACCTGTAAGGGCATTTACAATACCTGCGATACGACGGCCAGTGGTGTATTCTGCATAAGAGATGACTTCAGGGATGAGTGCCCACATGTAACCTGTAGCTACGATAACACCTGTTGACTTGATAAACTGAGCAATATAAACCAGTGTGATATTCTCCTTCACAGTACCCATCTTACTGATGATATAGAGCAGCGCCATACCAAAGATAGCAACAGTCAGGAAGATATAAAACATATTCTTTTTACCTACTTTCTTCTTGATAGCTGGTACAAGAGGCATGAAGATGAATGAAGGCAGAGAGCCGAGACCCATAAACAGAGCCATCTCGATAGGCAGTGTCTGCGAAGAAGCGAAGATAGCCACGAGGATAGGTACACCTGCTGATACAGCCAGACCACCTACATTTGCCATGAACATACGAACAGAAGTAAGAATGGTAATCTCATCTGTGTCACGAGTAAGAGAAGAGTTCAGGGCACCATAAGGTACATTAATCAATGTGTAGAGCATCGACATACCTACATAAGTCAGGTATGCATAGATAATCGAGGGTGCAAAACCATCCCAGAAACAGAGAATGGCAAGAATCGTCAAGGGGATACCACCTGTAACCAGATAACTACGATACTTACCCAACTTAGGATTATGCTTGTCAACGAATGT
Source organism: uncultured Prevotellaceae bacterium (assembly GCA_902800585.1). Taxonomy (GTDB): domain Bacteria; phylum Bacteroidota; class Bacteroidia; order Bacteroidales; family Bacteroidaceae; genus Prevotella. Next base: position 20,710 of record CADCEW010000035.1, on the reverse strand, counting down.
TCCTACAAGAGGATCCCAAAGTACGTCGACGAGACGGACCACGAGGAACATTGTTCCTGCAAGTCCTGCAGACTTCGCTGCATCTCCACCGAGTACATAGACATCAGTGTAGAAGAAAAGTAGATACATGCAGATAGTCTGATAAATCAGATTCTGCGCCAAGTCACCAGCACCGAAGCCGATGCGCTGAACCCACGAAAGTTTATAGAATCCTTTCGTCTCCTGAGTTGCTGTTGTTGTTGCCATTGTTGTTATAGGTTATATTGTTTATTGTTTTTGTCAAATCGGTTGCGAAGATACGACTTTTATTTCAAACAAACAAGAAATAAAGGAAAATTAATTAAAGCAAAGTTTTGGGATATAACGGAACAAGGCTCCATTTTTAAAGATAAAAGACGGACTCTGGTCCCATGCAGAAGAGGAGGTCGAGGATGGAGAGGTTGGGTTGGAAACCATAACGATGCTGGAAAACTTGCCAATAGGGTTTCGCCTCGAAGTCGGCATCGGGTTGGGGATGTTTGGCGTGAATGACTTCGCGGAAATCAGAAAAGGCTATTGGCTGTTGGCTGTTGGCAGTGGGCTTTACATATTCCGTGGTATATTCTACGTGCGGGTGGATATCGATGAGTTCACAAATCTTCTGGCGGATGGCTTCGTTGAAATCGATTAAAAAGTCGTATTTATGTTCAAAAAAGGGACGGATATCGTCTACATAATACTCGAAGAAAGGACTCTCGCTATAGGCACTCTGCAAAGCATTCCAATGAACCTTACGCCATTGGTTGTGGTCGCTGATACGCAAGTCCTTTACGAATTCTTTGACCTGAAGGTGCAAAGCGACGGGGTCGAGCGGACAATTGACAGTTGACAATTGACAATTAGCATTATGCTCGACAGGGACGGTGAGGGCTTGTAAACCGTTAGCCGTGGCGATGACACAACGGTTGCGATAGGTCTGTTTCTGATAGGAGTCGTATTGCTCGATGAGGCAATGGTCATAACGGTACAGTTTCTGATACCACTGTACAGGTCCGAAATAGGTTGTCTGCAAAAGAGCGGTGGTCATTGGAACATCCTTTCCTGACGATAACCTTCCCAGAAATCCTTTTGGTCGTCGTGGCTATAGAGAATCGTGACAACCCTGCCGATGATGTTATGCTCCGAAATCAAACCCAGATGACGCGAATCTGCAGGATTCTTCGGATGAAGCGATTCCAACCAGTAATAATCGGCATCGGCACAGTCTTTCAAACCAGGAACGACCATCATCTTGTTCTGTATCCTGATGGAATCGCCAGGAATGGCCTTACAGCGGGCGATAAACTCACCTTGTATGGTGTCGTTAGGAAGGTCGAAGACAACAATATCCCCTTTATTGACAGGTTTACGTAACAGTCGACTATAAGGCAACATGCCGCCTCCGTCAATCCGTAAGCCATAACTCCATTTGTTTACCAACAGGCGGTCTCCTTGAATATAAACAGGCTGCAAGCCCTTACCCTCTACTGTATAGACGGAGAAAGCCAAAGCACGGAAAGCCAGCATCAGCACAAACGCTGACGCAAAGACAATCACGAATTTCAGCCAGTTGGGCATCTCCTACTTGATATTGTCGACGAAACGGAATAGACGGTTCCAACGGATGCCAGAGAAACCACTATGGTCAGGATCGCTGCTCCACCAGATGAAGATAGGCTTACCCACGATATGGTCTTCAGGCACAAAGCCCCAATAACGGGAATCGAGAGAGTTATGACGGTTGTCACCCATCATCCAGTAATAGTCCAACTTAAAGGTATAGGAAGTAGCAACCTTGCCGTTAATCAGAATCTTGCCGTCTTTCACCTCCAATGTATTACCCTCATAGGTACGGATGCAACGCTCATAGATAGGCAGGTTCTCCATAGTCAGGTTGATACTCTTGTCCTTGGCAGGAATCCAGATAGGACCATAGTTGTCGCGTGTCCAATGCATATTACCATTTAGCGGATAGATATCAAGGTCGCTGGCATCGGTATTGATCTCAATGCTCTCCACCAAATCCTTCCGTTTCGAAAGTTCCGCAACGGCATGTTTCGTCAAAGGCATATATCCTGCAGTATTCAGGGACATGATATCCTCCATCGTGATACCCAAATCCTTCATGATATCATCATCCAAACGCTGACGCAGCTTCACTTTATACGAATACTGCACATTGTCGGGTTCCTTGTTAGCCTTGCCGTCAAGATAGATGATACGGTTCTTGATCTGCAACGTCTGTCCAGGCAGTCCCACACAACGTTTCACATAGTTCTCGCGACGATCGGTAGGACGGGTATCTATCAGACCATACTCTGCCTGATTGCGTACAATCTCACTACGTCCTGACTGATAGATGAAACTAAAATACTGTTGGCGCTGCTCTGTTGTCAGCGAATCAGGATTAGGACGCTGCGGATACATCTGGTACCCCAGCGAGTAACACATCTGGTAGAAGTCGTAAGCCTGATACTGGGGAGCACTGCACAACGTATCGCCAGCAGGATAGTTGAACACCACGATATCGTTGAGCTCCACTTTTCCCAAGCCCTTCACACGACGATAGTCCCAATGAGGCCACTCGATATAACTCTTACACTGGAAAAGAGGAAGTGTATGCTGTGTCAACGGCATCGTCAACGGAGTCTCAGGGATGCGCGGGCCATAACTTACCTTCGATACGAAGAGGTAGTCGCCTGTCAGCAGTGATTTCTCCAAAGAACTCGATGGAATCACGTAGTTCTGGAAGAAGAACAGGTTGATGAAGTAGACTGCCACCAAAGCAAAGACGAGGGCATCGACCCACGACATCACGAACTTGATAGGTCCTTCGGAGTCCTTCCACCACTGCCATTTTATCTTCTTGGAGATATAGACATCATAGATAAACGGTACGACGAGCAGTCCCCACCAAGATTTCACCCAATAGAGGAACAGCAGGTAGAGAACCAGTACGACGATGAACTTCGCCCACTGGACTTTCATATTCAGTTTTTTCTTTTCTCTCTTTTCCATTGTTATCAATTAATTCGCATAGATTGGACGCAATGATATTTCTGAAAGTTGCATCTTATTCTTACTTTAACCTACGTTTCAGAATTTAAACATATCGCTGATGGTCAACAGACCCTGATGTTCCTTGGTATATTCTGCGGCTAACACAGCACCAAGTGCAAAGCCTTTACGGCTGTGCGCATCGTGGGTAATCGTAATCAAATCAGCATCAGAGTCATAGCGGATGGTATGAATGCCAGGCACCTCTCCACGACGGATATGGTCGACACGCAGATATTTCTTATCGGTGGTATCTTCTTTCCATGCCTCCTTGCGGTCGATATTCTCTACGATCTCCTCTGCCAATGTGATAGCCGTTCCACTGGGATGATCGAGTTTATGCACATGGTGTGTCTCCTCCATCTCCACGTCATATTGAGGGAACTGATTCATGATTTTGGCAAGGTAACGGTTGACGGCAGAGAAAATTGCTACACCGATGGAGAAATTAGAAGCCCAGAACAATGTTTGTCCACCTTCCGTACAAGCCTTCCGCACCTCATCACCATGCTCTTTCATCCAACCAGTACTGCCTGAAACGACTTTCACACCTTTCTCCCATGCCTTCAGGTAGTTACCATAGGCAGCCTGTGGAGCCGTAAACTCGATGGCGACATCAGCGGAAGCAAAAGCAGGAGCGTCAAAATCTTGCTGGTTGTCGATATCAATGATACTCACAATTTCATGACCACGGTCGAGGGCAATCTGCTCTATCATCTTACCCATCTTACCATAGCCGATTAATGCTATTTTCATCTTAAAAAAACTAATAATGTATTAATACATGTGCAAAGGTACTATTAAGTGAGCAAAAAACCAAGAGAAGCAACAGAAAATAACAGAAATTGATTATCTTTGCAAAGAATAACTAAAACATATCATGATGAAAAAACTGATTTTTGCTATCGCTATGCTGACATTCGTAGGGAATGCCAAAGCACAAGACTATCCTCCTAAGAACACGCCAGAACTGGAATTCGCCCTCCAACTGAAAGTCACCCTCGGAGACACCTATTCCTGTGGTGAGACACAACACGGAAGACGTACCGTTATTCCTATTACGGGTGGCACTTTCGAGGGTCCAAACATCAAAGGAACGATTATCAATGGAGGTGCCGACTATCAGTTGGCCAACAAGGACAATCGCACAGAACTGGAAGCCATCTACTCTATCAAGACAGACGATGGCGTCTATATCCATGTTCGTAATCGAGGTATCATCTATGGTGGTCAGGACGAGAATGGTAATCCCACTTTCTACTTCAAGGCAGCTCCTCAGTTTGAGGCTCCCACAGATAGCAAATATAACTGGCTGAACAATGCCTTGTTTGTCTGTCAACCCGATTTCTCCCCAGGCTTCAAAGGCATCGTCCTGAATGTATGGAAGGTAAAATAAACAGAATTAAAACATCAAAACGATGAGACACATAACTTTAACAGCCTTCGTTTGCATCCTGTTCTCTACAGGAACAATAATGGCACAAGAGAATAATGGTACGCCAGTGATTAACACTACGTGTGGAAAAGTCAGTGGTATCATCCAGGAAGGCAGCATGGCTTTCTTAGGTATTCCGTATGCCAAAGTAGAGCGTTGTATGCCTCCACTCCCTGTGGATAAATGGGAAGGTGTACGTGTCTGCGACCATTGGGGGCCGCAAGTAATGCAACAGACATGGGGACAGACTCTGAGTGAAGAGGAGATGTCTGAAAAGAACTCCTGTGTACTGAACGTTTGGACCACTGATGTGAAAGCACGCAAACCTGTGATGTTGTGGCTTCATGGGGGTGGTTTCGACATGGGAACCTCTGCATGGAATCCTGGTATGCAGTTGGCTCAAAAGGGTGTAGTGGTTGTCAGCATCAACCATCGTCTCAATATCCTCGGCTTCCTCGATCTCTCTGCAGTCTCGGATAAATACAAATATTCTGGCAATGTGGGTATGCTCGATGTCGTACAGGCACTCGAATGGATACGCGACAACATCGCTAACTTCGGAGGCGATGCCTCTAATGTCACTGTCTTCGGAGAGTCTGGTGGTGGTGGAAAGGTAGGTACGCTGATGTGTATGCCTGCAGCTAAAGATCTCTTCCATAAGGCCATCATCATGAGTGGTACCATTCTCAATGTCAACAACCATCAGATGACGCAGACGTTGGGTAAGGCTGTCCTGAAGGAATTAGGTATCAGTGAAAAGGATATCGACCGTATCAAGGATATTCCTTATCAGGAACTATACGATGCAGGACAACGTGCAATGGCAGCCAGTATCGGTACCCGTAAGCCTGGTACCCCGATGATGTGGGGCTTCGGACCTACTCCTGATGGAGAAGTGCTGTTGCAGCAACCCTTCCAACCCGACTTTGCCGCCATTTCCTCAGAGAAACCTCTCTTGATTGGTACGACCTTCAATGAGTTACAACGCCTGAACTACGATCGCGAACTGACAGAAGAACAGGCACGTGAGGAACTGAAGGCTACCTTCGGCGACGAGACAGATGCTTATATCAAGGCTTTTGCCAAGGCTCATCCGAATCAGAACACGCCACAAGACTGGTTAAGCATTGACTGGTTGTTCCGTCCCAAAACGATTATCACAGCAGATGTCGTTGCTGAGACACGCAAGGCGCCTACCTATATGTATATGTTTACATGGCGTTCTCCTGTCAACAAAGGGTCTGTACATGGTCATGAGTTGAAGTTCTGTTTCAATACACTGCATCACTCTCCCAACGAACTGCCTCAGCCTACAGAGCAGGATCTCAAATTAGCCGATACGATGAGTAGTGTGTGGGCACAATTCGCAAAAACAGGCAACCCTCATATCAAAGGATTGCCTGTCTGGAATGCTTATACTGCTAAGAATGGTGAATTAATGGTGTTCGACCATCAATGTTTCATTCGTAATAATCCTGACCGTGAGCTGGAACAGATCATCAACAGACACTGTTTCAAACAGCTCGATGCGTTCAGGGCTTCAGCAGGTTCTGAATGAACTGCCATTCGCTCTCATGTGACTTCACCTTGACGAGCGACTGGTGAGTGACGATGTACTCTGACACGCCTACACGGTTGGCACCATGATGCCAGTCGTAGGTATAACCTAACTGTGTCCAAGGCAGGGGACTGTCATCCTCGAAAGCTGAGGCTACACTTAAGCGATACCACTCACGGAAGTTGGTCTCACCCACTTTGAATTTCTCGTCTGCGTATGCAGGGAACTCCAGACCAGCAGATGTTGTGTTGATCTCGGGAGTGTGAGCAGGACGGAAGATGTAGGCAGGGTCAGCATAGAACTGCACCATGATGTTATAGTCGCAATCGGGGCTAAGACCATACATCTGAATCATACGCATGTGAGCAGCCACACTGTCCAGTCCCTCAAAGGCATCTTTCTTACGCTGCCAGTCACCAGGCAGACTTACCCATGAGCCTAACTCACGGTCGATGCGATAGACACCCTCTTGTCCGAAGAAACGTGCTAAGCGGCTGGAATCAACCAGTGTCACCACCAGTACCATATCCTTGCCGTCAATGGTAGCCCACTCCTCACCAGGGGTACCCTTCTTGATGGGCATCAGGTCATTTGAGATCTTAGAGGAATCCAGTTGCTTGGCATCCTCGATAGCTGCGGCAAGGTCTGCCTGCAACAAAGAGTCATTCTCATACCACGCTGTAGTGTCAGCGGCATTCTCAGTCTCATTAGCGGCAGTCTGCTTGTTCTGACAAGCAATAGTAGCCATTGCTAATGCGACGATAGCAATCCATAATTTCTTCATACTTTATTGTTTTATAGGTTTATAAGTCGTTATTTGTTCCATTATCGGCCACAAAATTATAAAAAAAGTCTGAAGTTCGTGTAGTTTTTCCTAACTTTGTTGCGTCTAATGGGCAAAATGATTTGAAAACAGACAAGACAATGAATGAATTAGAACGACAGTTTGCGCAAACCGTTGCAGAACAAAAAAGCACCATCTATACCGTGTGCTACATGTTCTCACAAGATGCCGACGAGGTCAACGACCTGTTCCAAGAGGTACTAGTCAATCTTTGGAAGGGTTTCGAGAACTTTGAGCATCGCAGTGACATCAAGACGTGGGTTTATCGCGTCGCCCTTAATACCTGTATCTCTCTGGATAGGAAGAAGCGACGCAGTGCCACAGTCCGACTGACCATGGACATCAACCTCTTTGAAGACCGTGACGAAGATACGCGTCAGGTGGATATGCTCCACAAACGCATCTCCAAGTTACAACCCTTCGACCGCGCGATAGTCCTGCTTTGGCTCGAGAACCTCAGTTATGATGAAATCGGACAGATCGTCGGTATCACAGCCAAGAACGTCAGTGTCCGTCTGTTCAGAATCAGAGAACAGTTAAAACAAATGTCTAACGATTAAAAATTACCCATTATGAACGTTTCGAATAAGCGAGAGCAAAATGAGTTTACTCATTATGCCGAGAGTGAGAAAGGTGCAACAAAGTTGAACAACGAGAATTTTGATTTAGAGAATATGCGTCTTCAGATGGATACCCTGAAGAAGAAGTTGAACCAGCAGGAGATTGTCAACGACCGCATGATTCGTCACTCGATGAAAAAGACTGCAAACACCATCAGTCGCAGATATTACTTTATCATGGCAGTCTGCCTGCTGATGATTCCATACAGCTATTGGGCATTCGTGATGCTAAACGGTTTCTCTATTCCTTTCTGGATTTTTACCTGCATCGTCATGCTGGTTTGCTTTGGAGGCACCTTCTATAACAGCAGGAAACTGAGCGATTCGAACATGATGACCAACAACCTCGTGGATGTCCGTCGTCGTATGGCAAGTGCCAAGAAGTTCGATGCCAACTGGCTTCTCATCGGCATCCCCCTCGCTATCGCCTTCCTTGGCTGGTTTATGTACGAGTCTTATCAGCTTCATCCAAATGCATTTTTCAACGGGCTCTTCTGGGCAGGATGTATCGGCGGTGTTATTGGAGCCATCTGGGGATTCTCCCTCCACTTCAGGACCCAGCACCAGTATCAGGAAATCATCGACCAGATAGAGGATATCACACAAGAAAACTGATGTAGTTATTTATTCCCAACACTCCAACTCGTCTTCCAATTCCGGCAACTGGCTGCGATGGAAGACGGGTTCTTTGATGCCTTGCCGTTTCTGGTTCCTATAGTCATCGAGCAGACGGAAGACATACCGCCCTAACAGCACTATGGCGATGAGGTTACATATCGTCAGCAGTGCCATAAAGAAATCGACGATGTTCCATACCAACTCAAAGCTGGCAAGGGCACCAAACATGATCATTAGCCCACAGGAACAAAGACGATAGAGTGTCAGTACAGTATTATTAGATGTGATGAAACAGATATTCACCTCGCCATAGTAATAGTTGCCGATGATGGTGGAGAAAGCGAAGAGGAAGATGGCAACAGCCACGAATACAGGACCCATACTGCCCACTTCTGACTGTAAGGCAGACTGCGTGAGGGCGATACCATTCAGTTCAGGCACCTGGTAAAGACCACTAATCAATATGATGAATGCCGTACAAGAACATACTAATAAGGTGTCTGTGAAGACACCGAGCGCCTGAATGAGTCCCTGCTTCACAGGATGTGTCGTGAAAGCCGTCGCTGCCGCATTAGGCGCACTGCCTTCACCAGCCTCATTGGAGAAGAGACCACGCCTGACACCAATCATAATAGTAACACCAATACCACCGCCTGCTACTTGTTCGATACCAAAAGCATCCAGCACGATGATTTTCAGTATATGCGGAATCTGCTCAATGTTCATCGCGATAATCACCAAAGCAAGGGTCACATAGCCCAATGCCATGATAGGCACTAAGATGGCTGAGAAATGAGCGATACGACGGATACCGCCAAAAACGATAAACATGGCCATAAAAGCCATTGTACCACCAACCCATGCAGGCGACCAGCCAAAGGCTTCCTGCATGGCACTGCAGATGGTATTTGCCTGAATGGAGTTGTTGGAGAGTCCGAACTGACAGGTGATGAGGATGGCAAACAAGACAGCCATCCAACGCTGGTGCAGACCTTTCTGGATATAATACGCAGGTCCGCCGATAAACGATACTTTATACTTCTCCTTATATAATTGTGCCAAGGTTGATTCCACGAAGGCTGTGGCAGAGCCTATCAAGGCGATGACCCACATCCAGAACACAGCACCAGGACCACCAATGGCGATGGCTGTCGCTACCCCAGCGAGATTTCCTGTTCCTACACGAGTGGAGACACTGACGGCAAAAGCCTGAAACGAAGAGATGTTCTTACTTTTCTTTCCTGCCTGTTGTTCTCCAACCTGTTTTCCTACGGTATCCACGGCAGACTCTGTAAGCAGTCGCAGCATCTCACCCACCATGCGGAACTGTACAAAGCGCGTCTTAAATGTGAACCATAATCCACAACCCACCAAGACTCCTATCAGTACATAGGTCCATATCGCATCGTTTATTTGTGTGATTAGGTCGTTCATGATGTGTTATCGTAAAGTATCAAAGACTGTCTGGTAAAATTCCGCTTTCTTCTCAATAGCCATCGGGTAGGCTCGTGAGGAACTGGGCATGCGATATAATTGTATCATTCGTCCCTTTAATTTTACGGATACGAATGTTCCCACTTGAGGCTCTTTTACTCCTAACTGCTGAGCACAGAGTGTCGTCGCCAACTGTCCTGCCGTGACGATGGTCTTACATTGCGGTAAACGTTGCAGCATCGCCTTGATGTCTGTCTGCTCCACCACCTGCAGATCCTTGTCACTGGCAGTATTCTTCGTACGGATAATCTGTGTGCAGGTATCATAGAGGGCGATACCATGCGTTGTGAGGAAGGTCTTGAGTTCGTCCAATCGGTAATGCTTTCCGTCATCAGTCACAAAGTGTTGTTTGTCGCCAAAGAAACAATATCCCACGATGCGCCACATGTCATTCGTAAAGTTAGGATAATAGAAAGGCATAGACCATCGCTTCTCTGCAGGAGGGAATGTGCCTAACATCAACAGTTTTGCGTTGGCAGGCAGGAAAGGCTCGAAGGGATGACATTCAATGTCAGAAGATAATTTCATGATTCTTCCTTCTCGCGTCGCTTCTGCTCTTCACGAGCTTCTTTCTCGCGTCGCTTCTGCTCCTTACGAGCTTCCTTCTCACGACGTTTCTGTTCTTTGCGTGCTTCTTTCTCGCGTTTCTTTTGTTCTTTGCGGAGTTTCTTCTCTAACTTACGAGCCTCCTTCTTCGCCTTTTTAGCCGCCTTGCGCTCACTCTTTATTTCTTTCTTTTCCTTGGCAGCAGCCTCTAAAGCGTCGCGCAGCATCTCTTTGTCGAAAGTAAACACATGGTTGAACATGCCCAGCGACAGCGTCTTTGACTCATCATCCAGTTCTACGGATGTCGTATTAAAGATAAGATAATTGTTTACTTCCAGTTTTGAGTTCAGGGCTACTTCAATAGTTTTGTTCACAATACCCTTACCCAAATCCGTCAGCACATTATCGCCGAATCCTTTGTTCTCGGCTTCTTCATCTACATACTCCTTCACGGCCTCCATCATCGCCTTCTTATGGGCTTTCTTGTCAGGGACCGTCTTCACCATCGCTATCACAACAATCAGCAGGATAGCGCCTATCAAATATTTCTTCATTTCTCTTACTTTTTAATCAGCGAGGCAATCCAAAGGATAGCGACAGCACCGATAATGGCTGTACCAAGTTGTCCCAGAAGACCACCCCACTCAATGCCAAGCATAGAGAACAGCCATCCGCCGAGGGCACCACCAAACAGACCCAGTACCAGATTCATGATGAGACCGAAGCCTCCACCTTTCATCAACTTGCCAGCACAGAAGCCAGCTAAACATCCAATAACAAGTGATAAGATAATTCCCATAATTTTTCTGTTTTTAATTGTAAGATGTTGCAAAAGTAAGGATTATTTCTGAATTGGCAATACATTTTAATGTTTTTTGCAAAAGCATCACACCGACTTAAGTGACTGCACGTATTTCCATAGCTGGTGATAGAAAGGATGGCGGGTGAGTGTGGGGACGTCGCCGAGGATGATGACTTTCATACGAGCTCTGGTGATGGCCACATTCATGCGACGAAGGTCTCGAAGGAAACCAATCTGTCCGTCATCATTAGCACGAACCATCGAGAGGACGATGATATCGCGTTCTTGTCCTTGGAAACCATCAACAGTATTCACACTGATTTGACGACGAAAGGGTTTGAAGAACTCCCGTTTCATCAACAGTCGACGGAGATATTGCACTTGAGCACGGTAAGGTGAGATGATGCCCACATCTATGCGTTCGTCCAACAACCGTTGCTTGCCGATACGCTCGAAATACTGTTGGAGGGTATTCAGTGTTAGTTCTGCCTCGTCTTTGTTGATACGACCGAAGGATTCACCGATGAAGGTTTCTTTGAAAGATCTTTCGGAATACTCAGAATAATCAGAAAGATTCACCCATTCCATTGCCACATCGAGGTCGAGGATGCCACGATATTTCACTCCAGGAGCACTTTCTACTTGTCCATCATAGAAATAGTTGGATGAGAAACGCATGATGTCGTCATTCATGCGGTATTGTATCTTCAACAGCGTCACTGCCTCTGGATGTGTTTCCACAAGTCGCTCCATGAGTGTCTTGCCGAGTCCTGCCTTTAGTGCTGCTATGCTCTTGACGGTAGGAGGCAGCTGACAATGGTCACCTGCGAGGATGACACGACTGACACGACGCATGGGAATCCAGCAGGCTGCCTCTAATGCCTGTGCAGCCTCATCGATAAATAACGTTCCGAACTTCTGTCCGTCCAACAGGCGGTTGGCAGCGCCTACTAATGTACAGGCGATGACTCGTGCCTCACTGAAGAGGTCGTTGTTGATGCGTATCTCCAGTTCTGTGGCACGACTCTTCAGACTCTCAAGCTTCTGATGGAACTTGTCATCCCCTCGTTTGCGATGACTTCGCAATTCACGGATTGCCTTACGGATAGCCCAGAGATGGGGATAGTCAGGATGTGCCTCGAAGCGTCGCTCATAGGTGAACGACAACATCTTATCATTAACACGGGTAGGATTACCGATACGTAAGACATTAATACCCCTGTCGACAAGTTTCTCTGAAATCCAATCGACTGCCATATTACTCTGCGCACATACCAGCACCTGACTTTCGCGCATCAGTGTCTCACGAATAGCCTCTACGAGAGTAGTTGTCTTACCAGTGCCAGGAGGACCATGGACGATAGCCACATCCTTTGTCCTCAATACCATATTGACGGCATCCTCTTGTGTAGGATTCAAGTAAGGGAAGTGCATCGGTTGGAAGACAAAAGTCTCCACAGGACGATGGGCATAGAAGAGGTCGCGCAATTCACCCAGGCGTCCTCTTCCCTTGATGGCACGATCGAGGGCATCCATCATCAGACGATAGCTCGTCTCATCGAAAGAAAGTTGTACGCCTAAATTCTCCGTATGCTGCAAAGTAACGGAATAGCCTTCGTTAGGCAGGATACATACCATTCTGTCGCCATCTACATAACTCACAGTACCAGTGAAGGGCAGGTATTTGATAGTCTGATTATTCTGAATACTCTGATTATTCTGACAAGAGAAAAACATCACTGTCTTGCCGAACTCGAAGGTATGCTCGATGTCTTGGTCGGATGTACGGAAAACTTCAATAGCCAGTTGATTGAGGGAGTTGTAATAACTCTTACCCATCTTCAGAGGATACCACGCATCACCTCTTTTGACTTTCCGCTCAATACCCATCTCCTCTGTTTGTTTGCGAAAAGCCTCCTTCTCCGTCTGATACTCCAGTTCGAGTAACAGTCGTTGTTGTTGTAAAGCTTGTATAGGTGAGAGTTGACTCATATTGCATACAAAGGTACGAATTAAATTGAAAAATGAAAGTTGAAAATTGAAAAATATTTGTATCTTTGCAAAAGAATGAAACTGCATCCATTAAATACCGATATTGCCAAGCCAGAGAGGTTTACCTATCCTTTCTGCTATGAGCCTCATCCGTTGTGCCAATTGGCGGCAAAGGAGGTGCAGGCATATATCGCTAGTCATGCGGAAATCAAGGAGGATGCAGACCATGGGAAGATGTTTGGGGTGCTGGTGGTGGAAAATCAGAATATTCAGAATAATCAGAGTAATCTGAATTTCCTTGCCGCTTATAGCGGCTTGTTGGCAGGAAGGAATGACTGGGAGTATTTCGTACCACCAGTCTATGACGCTCAACAACCTGACGGACACTTTAAGACGACGGAACGGGAGATATCTAGAATCTCTAGAGAAACTAGTAATACTAGTAATTCTAGTAGTACTAGGGGGATGTCTCAAGACTTGCAGTTGTGGCTGTTCCATCAATATCAGTTACTGAATGCACGAGGAGAGACGAAGGATTTGGTGGATATCTGGCAAAACTATTACGACCGCCCCAAATTGAGGGAAAAGTTCCCATTACCCCCTGGTGGCACAGGCGACTGTTGTGCTCCTAAACTCTTGCAGTATGCGTATCAACAAAACCTGAAACCTGTCTGTATGGCGGAGTTCTGGTGGGGACAGAGTACGAAGGAAGAGTTACGCCAGCATGGCAATTTCTATCCTGCTTGTAGAGGGAAGTGCAAGCCCATCCTCACATGGATGATGGAAGGCTTGGATGTTGACGTGAACCCAGAGACATTAGGATTCCCACATTTAGAGGTCAAGACGATCTATGAGGACGATGCCCTCTTGGTGGTTGATAAGCCCTCAGGAATGCTCAGTACACCAGGAAGGGTAGAGGAGTATAGCGTGGAGACCATCATGCGACAGCGTTATCCGGATTCATTCATCGCCCATCGGTTGGATATGTGGACGTCAGGGTTGCTCATCGTGGCGAAGTCGTTGGAGGTCTATCGCTCTTTACAGGAGCAGTTTGTGAAGCACCAGGTGAAGAAACGGTATATCGCTGTACTAGAGAATCTAGAGATACTAGACCGTCTAGATGTTCTAGAGAAGAAAGGCACCATCTCTCTTCCTCTCCGTCCAGACCCGATGAACCGTCCGCGCCAGATTGTGGACCATGAACATGGTAAACGGGCAGTGACGGATTATGAGTTTCAAAACGAGAATATCGTTGCGCTCTATCCACAGACGGGGCGCACTCATCAACTGCGCATCCACTGCGCTCATCCTGAAGGACTCGGCAGACCTATCAAGGGCGATGAACTCTACGGTACCAAGGCCGATCGCCTGTATCTGCATGCCGAACAGATATGGTTCCGTCATCCTATCACTGGCGAGGACATACACTTCATCTCACCCTCTCCCTTTCTTTAAACTTTACACTTTAAACTTTAAACTTTATAAAGTATGGTTAAGCACATTATTCTCTGGACATTGAATCCAGAACTCTCAGAAGAAGAGAAAAAAGCCGTTAAGGCAGGTATTAAAGCTGGTTTGGAAGGTCTGGTAGGCAAAGTACCAGGACTTTTGGATGTGAAGGTACATATCGACGGCCGCCTGGCTTCGTCGAATGCCGATGTGATGCTCGACAGTACGTTGGAGAGTGAAGAAGCCCTGAAAGGCTATGCCGTTCATCCTGAACATGTGGCAGTGGCTAATGGGAAGGTAAGACCTTATACCGTGCAACGTAGCTGCCTGGATTTTGAGATCTAGGGATACTAGTAGTACTAGTAGCTCTAGTATGACTAGTTTTACTAGTAAAACACAGAAAGCCCCGCCGATTGGCGAGGCTTTCTTGTTGATATTGAAAGAAGATTACTTCTTGTTCAATGCGAGGTCGATAGCTACGGCGATAGCAACAGTAGCACCCACCATCGGGTTGTTACCAATGCCGAGGAAGCCCATCATCTCTACGTGAGCAGGAACAGAAGAAGAACCTGCAAACTGAGCGTCAGAGTGCATACGACCCATTGTGTCAGTCATACCGTAAGAGGCAGGACCTGCAGCCATATTATCTGGATGCAGTGTACGACCTGTACCACCACCAGAAGCTACTGAGAAGTAAGGCTTACCAGCGAGTGTGCGCTCCTTCTTATAAGTACCAGCTACTGGATGCTGGAAACGAGTGGGGTTGGTAGAGTTACCCGTGATAGATACGTCTACGTTCTCCTTCCACAGGATAGCCACACCCTCACGAACATCGTCAGCACCATAGCACTTTACCTTCAGACGGCTGGGGTTGTTGCCATAAGGAACCTCCTTGACAACCTTCAGCTCAGAGGTGAAGTAGTCGAACTGAGTCTGTACGTATGTGAAACCGTTGATACGGCTGATAATCTGGGCAGCATCCTTTCCAAGACCGTTCAGGATGACGCGGAGAGGCTTCTGGCGAACCTTGTTAGCCATCTCGGCAATCTTGATAGCACCCTCAGCAGCAGCGAAAGACTCGTGGCCTGCCAAGAAAGCGAAGCACTCTGTCTCCTCGCGAAGCAGACGGGCAGCGAGGTTACCGTGTCCGATACCTACTTTACGATCGTCAGCAACTGAACCGGGGATACAGAAGCTCTGCAGACCGATACCGATAGCCTCGGCAGCGTCAGCGGCATTCTTCACACCCTTCTTGATAGCGATAGCAGCACCACAAACGTATGCCCACTTAGCGTTCTCGAAACAGATACGCTGTGTCTCCTCACACATCAGATAGGGGTCAACGCCTGCCTTGTCGCAGATCTCGTTAGCCTCTTCAATACTATTAATACCATTCTCTTTCAGAGCAGCAAGAACCTGATTGATACGGCGCTCTTGACTCTCAAACTGTACTTTTCTAATCATCGTCGTATCCTCCCTTATTCTTTACGTGGATCAATAGCCTTTACTGCACCCTGCTCCTCAGTCGTACGACCATAAGAGCCAGTGAACTTCTTAATAGCCTCGTTGGCATCCATACCATTCTTCACGGCTTCCATCATCTTGCCGAGATGTACATACTCGTAACCGCAAACCTCGTTGTTAGCATCAAGGAACTGCTTGGTGATGTAACCCTCAGTGAGCTCCAGATAACGGGTACCCTTAGCCATAGTGCCATAGAGTGTACCAGTCTGTGAACGAAGTCCCTTACCGAGGTCCTCCAAACCAGCACCGATAGCCAGACCGCCCTCAGAGAAGGCACTCTGTGTACGTCCATAGACAATCTGCAGGAACAGCTCACGCATAGCGGTGTTGATAGCATCACACACCAAGTCGGTGTTCAGTGCCTCCAAGAGAGTCTTGCCAGGCAGAATCTCACTTGCCATAGCGGCAGAGTGTGTCATACCTGTGCAACCGATGGTCTCCACCAGTGCCTCCTGAATGATACCGTCCTTGACGTTGAGGCTCAGTTTACATGCACCCTGCTGAGGCGCACACCAGCCAATACCATGAGTGTAACCTGAGATGTCCTTAATCTCCTTTGCCTGAATCCATTTTCCCTCCTCGGGAATAGGTGCAGGTCCATGGTAAGCGCCTTTGCAGACACTACACATGTTTTTCACTTCCGTTGAATAAATCATTGTTATTTCTAATTAATTAAAAATGAGTTATGTTTCTATAGTTTTGCAAATTTACGCTGATAATTTTAACTATCCAAAACACAAATCCTATATTTAAGAACAATTAACTAAGAAAAATGACGGATATTTGTCATACTGCTAAAAACTTCGTAACTTTGTCATCTGAAAATTGCAATTCGATGAATTATAACACTAAAGATTTGGACGAAAGGGTAGCCCGTGCCGTTGATAACTTCATGGAGGGTTATGGTTGTTGTCAGAGTGTCGTGGCAGCCTTTGCCGACCTGTATGGATTGGATAAAGAGATGGCTTTGCGTATAGCGGCTGGCTTTGGCGGTGGTGTGGGTCGTATGCGGATGATGTGTGGTGCTGTATCTGCATTGGTTATCCTTGTCGGACTGGACTGTGGTCAGACTGTCGGTTCAGACCGTGAGGGGAAGTCGGCATGCTATAAGGTCGTCCAGGAGTTACTGGCTCAGTCGAAGGCAGAGAACGGCAGTTTGATCTGTGCGGAGATCATAGGACTGGAAGGTGTGGAGAAGGCGGTGTCGAGTTATGTGGCATCCCCCCGTACTACTGAGTATTACAAGACGCGTCCTTGTGCTGCCAAAGTCGAGAGTGCCGCCCGTATCTTTGCTGAATATCTCAAGAAGAAATGTCAAACAGATATATCTATCAGGTAGCAGGTCATGTGTTCGAGGTAACACTTCCACAAGGAGACCCGCTGACTCAGCAGATGAGACAATATGAGCCGTTCCGTATATTGGGAACAGACCAGAAGCTTGTGTTCCGTTTGCAAGTCGTGGCAGAAAGACCAGACAAAGGGGAGTTCGTGCGTGAGATTCATCAGGATGATGATGGCTCGGAGATCCTTGCAGGCAGTGTAGATGGACATCCTTGCTTTGACTTCCTGCTGTCTGGGAGGTGGCAGGCTCGTTTATGGACGGATGATGCGTATCGGGAGGCTGTCTTATATGCTGAAGGAGAAAGGTTGTTCGGACTGAATGACGCCTTGATGGTGATGTTTGCCTTGAGTACCGCAGGACAGCATACCTTGTTGATGCATGCCTCTGTGGTGAGTTATCAGGGTGCTGCCTATCTGATGTTAGGAAAGAGTGGTACAGGTAAGAGTACGCATACTCGTCTGTGGCTGGAGCATATCAAGGGTACGGAACTGGTCAACGACGATAATCCTGTGGTCCGTATCATCGACAACCAGGCGTTTGTCTTTGGTTCTCCCTGGAGTGGTAAGACACCCTGTTATCGGAATGTCCATCATCCCATCGGGGCATTTATACAGTTGAGTCAGGCGCCTCTCAATGAGATTCGTCGTATCAAGGGTATCGAGGCGTATGCAGCGTTAGTGCCTTCCGTCTCCGGCAAACGATGGGACAAGCGTATCGCAGATGGATTGCATGAGACAGAAAACTGGATGGCAGGTCATGTACCGATGTTCCATCTGCGTTGTCTGCCAGATGGTGATGCTGCCCGAATATGTTGTCATGCCGTGGCTCCGCAGGTGGAGGCGAGTATGGTGAAGATGGTGGAGAATAATGATGCCATCCATGAGGTGGAGGCGTTATTGAAAGAAGGTTATAAGGTCATCCTGCCCGTCAAGGGTCAGAGCATGCTGCCCTTTATCGTAGGTAGCAGGGACAGTGTGGAACTCGTCCTTCCTGATAGCGCGTTAGTTGTCGGTGACGCTGTCCTTGCCTGGGTGAATGGTAGTCGTTATGTGCTGCATCGTATCGTTGAGATAGGGATGGATGGTCATCTGCTCTTGATGGGCGATGGTAACATCGCGGGGAAAGAGTATTGCACTTTGGGTGATGTGGTGGCTCGTGCCGACTATGTCGTGAAACCTGATGGCTCGCGCACCTATTTATATAGTAAGAGTCAGCATTTTTACTGGCGCTTGTGGAAGATGCTGAAACCGCTGCGCCGTTGGATTCTGGCAGTTTTAAGGCGAACAATCTATCGAAAATACAGAAAGAATATATGAGACAGAAGAAAGGATTTATCTTACGTGAGGTCTGTGGCGAGCATGTCATCGTCGCTGAGGGTATGGAAGTGATTAACTTCAACAAGCTGTTGAGTCTGAACGAGAGTGCCGCCTATCTGTGGCAACAAGCCTCGACGTTAGGTGATTTTACGGCAGAACAACTCGCAGAGAAACTTTGTGAGGAGTATGAGGTCTCTTATGAGCAGGCTCTCCAGGATGTAGAACAGATGCTTGCCAAATGGCAGGAGATTGGGATTGTCGGTTAGCGGTTATCGTATAGCGTCAAGGTCATGAAATATCTGAAGTGGTTATGGCATAACACACGAGGCATCCGAGGCAATATGCTGTTGCGTGTCATCGTGGGTGTGGGACAAGTGTCCCTTGCCTTGCTGATGGTATGGCTCTGCCGTTATTTCATTGATGTCGCCATCAAGAGCAGTGATTCTGAAGTGCTGGTGAAAACCATCATCGCTTTGATTGTGGTGGTCGCTGGTAATATCGCCCTCCGCCAAATCTATTTCTATACCACCATCCGCGCTACGGCTTATCAGGCAAATGCCATTCGTTTAAGAATCTTCGGACATCTGTTGCGTCGTCGTATCTACGATGAGGCTCCCTTGCATTCTGGTGATGTCACTTCCCGCTTGGAAACAGATGTGTCGGCTATCAGTGAGGCTGTGGCAGGCACATTACCCCAGTTGGTCGTGACGACGATAAAACTCATCGGTGCCTTCCTGTTGCTTTATTCGATGGATCGCCAGTTGGCATGGATGCTGTTGCTGGCAACCCCTTTATTGGTAGTCATGGGAAAACTCTTTGCGCGTCGCTTGCGGGGCATGACCCATGATGTGCGCCAACAGGGCAGTCGTATCCAGATGTTGGTACAGGAAGGTATGGAGCATAATGCCATGCTGCGTGCGATGGAGAGTGGTAGTTGGATCACAGGACAGTTGGATGGGATGCAGCGTGGACTCCTTGACAAGATAGAGCGGCGTACGCGTTTTACATTGGTGGCACGTACCATCATGGCAGTATGCTTTGGTTTCGGTTATCTGCTCGCTTTCATCTGGGGAGGTCTCCAACTGCGTGACGGAG
The DNA here is from genome assembly GCA_902800585.1 of uncultured Prevotellaceae bacterium. Lineage (GTDB taxonomy): Bacteria > Bacteroidota > Bacteroidia > Bacteroidales > Bacteroidaceae > Prevotella. The sequence continues at coordinate 1,000 of CADCEW010000035.1, read as the reverse complement.
TTATTACTTTTGGTGTCATGACGGCATTCCTGCAACTGGTGGCACAGATCCAACAACCTATCCTCGACATGCTGAATATGATTCCGCAACTGATTCATGCCTCCGCCAGTATCGACCGTGTGGATGAATTGGAACAGAAGAACGTGGAACAGTCGCATGACGATCAATGTTTCGTTGCTGAACCTTTGGGCATTTCGGTACAGGACGTCACTTTTACTTATCCGCAAGGGAAGCGTACCATCCTTCATTCGTTTACCCATGACTTCCGTCCAGGCAGCCGTACAGCACTGATGGGAGAGACTGGTGCAGGCAAGACAACACTCTTCCGCTTGATGCTTGACCTCATCACACCCTCGGAGGGTTCTATTGCATTGTATCATGGTGACGAGCAGATAGCTGCTGAGGCAAAGACACGTTGTAACTTCGTCTTCGTGCCGCAAGGGAATACGCTGATGAGTGGTACCATCCGTTATAACCTCCAACTGGCTAACCCGAAGGCGACAGACGAGGAGATGCGTCGTGTGCTCCATGTGGCAGCGGCTGATTTCGTGTTGGAACTGCCTGACGGACTGGATACGCAGTGTGGAGAGCGTGGCGTGGGTTTCAGCGAGGGACAGGCACAGCGTATTGCCATTGCCCGAGGACTCCTTCGTCCTGGTCATATTCTGTTGTTGGACGAGATCAGTTCCTCTTTGGATGAACAGACGGAGCGTGAACTGTTTACCCGTCTCTTTGCCGACTATGCCGACAAGACCATCATCATGATTACTCATCGCTCTACTGTTGCTCAGTTGTGCGATGAAGTGGTGCGGTTAGACAGACAGAAATAAAAAACCTCCCTGCAATCGCTTGCAGGGAGGCACCTTGTTCTCTCAAACTTTCTTTTTACCTCTTATTTCTTCATCAGTGACATTGCTTTTGCAGCAAGTGAAATCACAACATAATTCAAAATAATCATAGTCTTACTACCTTTATATGTTATACCTGAAATAAATCTTTT
>CADCEW010000034.1 GCA_902800585.1 uncultured Prevotellaceae bacterium | reverse complement strand
TTTATCCCTCCCAGCTTAACGACTTCATCGCCCGCATCGAATGGGCTGAGAAGGGACAGGGTAACCGCAATCCGGTAGCTATCGTCAACGGTGAGAAGGGGACTGATGCTATCGTCATCATGGCAAAGGCGGGGCAGACCGTCAGTCTCGACGCTTCTGCGTCATTCGACCCCGATGGTGATGAGCTCACCTTCAAATGGTGGCAACAGGATGGCATCAGTCAGGCAAAGGCAACTGTCAGCAATGCCACTTCTTCGACAGTTAAAGTGGACATGCCAGCCACCTTTGAGAACGACGAGATTCATATCATCTGCGAGGTACACGACCAAAGCAAGTACGCCTTGCCCGCTTATCGCAGAGTCATCATCAAACTGACAGAATGACGGCAAGAATTAAATAATCAAGAAATTACGCTTCTATGAAAAAGAAAACTGTCAATGAAAAGAGGGAAGTGGTCAAGGACCTTTTCGTTCTTTGGATTGCCCTAGCTGCTCTGGGCTGTGCTGCCGTGAACCTACACATTTCCCTAAATATGCTGGGAAGGAAGAAATATCTGGAGTGATTTTCACTTGCCCACGCAGAAGTGCTTGAAGATGTTACCTAAGACTTCGTTGGGGGTAATCTGACCACCAGTAATCTCAGCAAGGGTGTCGAGGGTTAAGCGGAGGTCTTCGGAAAGCAAATCCGTAGGTAATTGACAATTGACAATTGACTGTTGACAATTGCTGGCGCCAAGACCATCGAGGACACGCTGGAGATGCTGGTTGGCACGAATCAGTGCGTCGTAGTGGCGGGCATTGGTGATGATAACATCGTTGTCGGCAGTCTTGGGAGCAGCATCAATGAGTTGTTGACGCAGTTGGTCGAGTCCCACACCAAACTTCGCTTGGAAATTTTTGGTTTTGTTTTCGATGCGTATAACGGTCTCTGGTCGTCGCGAACAGGGATGTCAGGGTAGGGAACACCTGGTTCTGTCATCATCAGGATAATCTGGGCTCGCTGGGCAGCCGCTATTGAGCGTTCAATTCCTGTTACCATTTAATTTCTTCAATTAAAGTGTCACACTCCATTTGTATTCTTTCGTCTTCGCTGTCCTTCATGCACAGATAGAGCGATAGCCTGTCTGCCCATTCATCCTCAGATAGCAGGGCTGGAGAGTATTTCCATACTTCCACCTTTATGTCGCCATATTCCTTATTCATCATGGCGGCATTCTTTCTGGCTGTTGCTTTGTCTATTGCTATGACTGGAGTAGCCGGCTCCGCAAGCATGGTGTAATGTCCCATAGCAGTCTCTCCGGCCATCAAACTTTCTTCGGGCTTTGTGTCTGTGAAGAGTATGCGCTTAATAGGCGATGTCATCAACGGAAGAGATTTGTCCAAAAGTTCTTTCTTGCTCATCATTATCTGAACATGTTTCTGTTTGCTTCCAACAAGGGCAATGCAGTTGTTGGTCACAAGCCATCGAAGAGCGACGTTAATAGTCGGGTATGCCAAGCCTGTAAGTTCGGCTATCTCCGAAGCGGTAAGACCGTCAATTATTCTTGTTTCAAGGTGATAGAGCATCAGCAACTGGGCTACAGGTGGCATCTTCTCTGGCATTTCCTTGACCGTGTTCTTCAGCTCACGCAATACGATTAGCATACTTGGGATGAAAACCATTTTCCCAGGTACAATAAAATCTACCTTTGCTTGGGTGAGCCGAGCTACCTGATAGGATGCAACTGATTCTAAAGCAAAGATGACAGGATGATGGAATGCCTCTATCATCTTAGCTTGATGTTTGGATAACTGCATTGGGGTGATGCTGTCAAGTCCTGAAGGTATAGCAATAGTGACTTGCGTTTCCATGAATTCAAGATCATAAAAGCTATAACTGGTAGCAATCGCCAAGGGCAATTTTTTGTCCTTGCCTTTGGCGTGAGCAAGTCTCCTTGTTTTATTGCCTGTCAATTCTTCCAGATAATCTGTTATCGTTGCTATATTATATTTCATTTTGCAAATTATATTACTTGTGAAATTTTGTGCAAAAATACATATAATATCCTAATACTCCAAACATTTATCACAAAAAAGTGCATAATAAAGCTATTTTTGTCTTATATTTGACAATTGGCGATGGATATTTTGTCTTTATCCTTGCAAAGTTTCTTTAATAGTAGAGTAGGCTCCTTTATTGAAATCTTCATTTATGCCTTTTCCGACGCAAGCGAGTCACATTTACTTTTCAATACAAAAGTTACTCAACTGATAGATTTATACTCGCCGGGAGTCATGCCGGTGAGGCGACGGAAGTATTTTGAGAAGAATGAGGGATTGGCAAAATGCATCTCATCGGCAATCTGCGCTGCCGGCTTGTCCGTGTGGCGCAGTTCTATTTTGATGCGTGTGATGAGGGCACGGTCTATCCAGTCTTTGGCGGTGGTGCCGCTGGTTTGTCGGATGACGGTGCTCAGGTATCGCTCAGTGAGGCACATGCGGTCGGCATAGTAGCCTATTTGGTGATGCTCGCCACAATGCTGGGTGACCAGTTGGAGGAAACGGTCGAAAATGGTCTGTTCGCGTGAACGACTGCTGGCCAGCTGGTCAGTCTGCCGATGGAACAGCTGGTCGTAGTGGTGCATCTGGGCAGCTACGAGTGCTATGACGGTGGGACGATGATAGTCGTCCGTGGCATGAACCGTTTGCCAAATGGCGTCCATAATATGTGTGGCGGTAGCGATATCCTCTTCGCTGGCAGGCAACTGGAAGTCGCGCACCTGACCGTTGAAGGCCGACGGCATCTGTCCCTGTGCAAAAGGTATGGGGAAGTTAGAAAAAAGTCCCATTCCGAAGATGCGGAGGTCAGGCGACAGACGCTTGGGATGGATGATGGTACCAGGACCGATATAGACGAGTGTGCCGCTCGTAAGGTGGCGGTCTTGCAGGTTGATGGTAATTTCAGCCTCGCCGTTCATGATGATGCCCAAACGGTGATCATTGATGGTAAAAGGTGGCTTTTGGCGCATCAGCAGACTGAACACCGTGCTGTCACCGCGAACCATTGCCAGTTCGCTATTCATGAATATATGCTCGCGCATTTGCGAGAGGTGTGGTGTGAGAATGTCGCGCATTCGTGTGGCATCCATCAGTTGCGGTTGTCTGTTCATAATACGTCCTTTTTGTTGGCAAAGATAATCATTTTCTGCGAAACGATGCTCTATTTTTATATCAATCGAACAAAAAGAACATCTTTCCATTCCTACGGATAACGTCACGATGAAAAAAACATCGTACTTTTGCACCCAGAATTCAATGACAAAGATGATATGAAGAAATTAGTTTTAGCTTTGACGATGCTGCCGATGCTGGCACTGGGACAGACGCTGGAAGAGTGTCAGCAGGCAGCTGAAAAGAATTATCCTCTGATTCGTCAGTATGGACTTATCGAGAAGACCACACAGTTGACGGTTGCCAATATCCAGAAAGGATGGCTACCGCAAGTGTCGGCATCAGCACAAGCCACGTATCAGAGTGATGTGACAGGGTGGCCCGATGAGATGAAGACGATGATGAGCGGTATGGGCATCGATATGAAGGGGTTGAAGAAGGATCAGTACCGCGTGGGCATTGATGTGCAGCAGACCATCTATGACGGTGGTGTCATTGGTAGTCAGAAACGTATAGCCCGTGAACAGGGTAAGGTGCAGGCGGCACAGAACGAAGTAAACATTTATCATGTTCGCAGGCGTGTGAATGAGATGTATTTCGGGTTGTTGCTAATTGACGAACAGATCAAGCTGAACAGAGACCTGCAGACATTGCTTGCAGGCAACGAAAGTAAACTGGAGTCGATGACCAAACAGGGCACGGCTGCCGAGAGCGACCTGCAGAATGTGAAGGCAGAACGACTGAATGCGGTGCAGAAAGCCACCGAGTTGGCATCGCAGAAGCAAATGCTATTGAGAATGCTGAGTACATTCTGTGGTATGGAGGTAAAAGCCGTTCAGAAACCACAAGTGGAGATTGATGGCAATGGTATGACGACAGAAAACCGGAGACCAGAACTGAAGATGCTGGATGCACAGATTGGTTTGCTGAATGCTCAGGAGAAGGCACTCAACGCAGTGCTGATGCCGAAGGTGGGTGTGTTTGCACAGGGCTTCTATGGTTATCCTGGGCTGAATATGTTTGAGGACATGATGCGTCACAAATGGAGCCTGAACGGTATCATTGGAGCCCGTGTGACGTGGAATATCGGTGCCCTCTATACCCGTAAGAACGATAAGGCGAAACTGCAGCTGCAACGTGATATCACGGAGAATAGCAGGGAGGTGTTCCTCTTCAATAACCAGTTGGAGCAGATTCAGCAGTGTGAGAACGTCGAACGTTACCAGAAGCTCATGACCGACGACGATGAGATAATAGCGTTGCGTCAGGCTGTGCGAAGGGCGGCAGAATCGAAGCTGGCACATGGCATCATCGACGTGAACGACTTGGTGCGTGAGATTAATCAGGAGAATGCAGCCTGTGTGCAGCAGTCAGTACACGAGATTGAAATGCTGAAAGAGATATACGACAACAAATACACCATGGGGGAAGTCAAAAGGTAAAAATGTAAAAAAGTAAGAAAGTAAAAAATGAGAAATATGAAAAAGAACGGAATGTTTAAAACAATGGGGTCGGTGAGAGGTGTTTTACCCTTTTACCTTTTTACCCTTTTACCTTTTCTTGCTGCCTGCGGAGGTAGTGATAAAGACTACGATGCAACGGGTACGTTTGAGGCTACCGAGACAACCGTGTTTGCCGAACAGAGTGGTACATTGCTGTCTTTCGATGTGAACGAGGGCGACATGATTGAGGCAGCTTGTCAGGTGGGACTCATAGATACCACGCAGACGTGGCTGAAGATTCAGCAGATGGATGCTACCAAAGCGGTGTATCAGAGTCAGAAACCTGATATGGAACGACAGATAGCAGCTACACGCCAGCAGCTGACTAAGGCCCGGCAAGACGAGCAGCGCTACCGCGAACTGGTAGCAGATGGGGCTGCCCCCTCAAAGATGCTCGACGATGCTACAAGTCAGGTGAAGGTACTGCAGAAACAATTGGATGCGCAGATATCATCGTTGAACACCAGCACTCAAACTCTCGACAAGCAGACGGCTGCAGCCGATGTGCAGAAAGCACAGTTGCAGGATATGCTGCGCAAGTGTCATATCATGACACCTACCAAGGGTACGGTGCTTGAGAAATATGTGGAGCGGGGTGAGTATGTGAGTGTTGGTAAACCGCTGTTTAAGATAGCTGATACCGAGTCGATGCACCTGCGTGCCTACGTTACTTCGGCACAGTTGCAGAATGTTAAGATAGGTCAGCAGGTAAAGGTGTTTGCCGACTATGGCGACGGACAGCGCAAGGAGTATGCTGGCACTATCAGCTGGATATCCTCTCGCTCTGAGTTTACGCCCAAGACCATTCTCACTGACGATGAGCGTGCCGACCTGGTATATGCCGTCAAGGTGGCTGTCAAAAACGACGGATTCGTGAAGATTGGTATGTACGGCGAAGTGAAGCTATGAACGCAATAGAGGTAAAGAATATCAGCAAGTCGTATGGGCGGGTACAGGCTCTTTGCGATGTGTCGTTTGCTGTCGGCAAGGGTGAGGTCTTCGGACTGATTGGTCCCGATGGTGCTGGCAAGACATCGCTGTTCCGCATCCTCTGTTCGCTGCTACTGCCTGATACAGGTATGGCGACGGTAGATGGCTACGATGTGGTGAAGCAGATGCATGAGGTACGCAGTAGGGTGGGGTATATGCCGGGTAAGTTCTCGCTCTACCAAGATCTCACTATTGAGGAGAACCTACATTTCTTTGCTACGCTTTTCGGTACTACCGTTGATGAGGGTTATGACTCCATCAAGGCTATCTATAGTCAGATAGAACGCTTCAAAGACCGCAAGGCAGGAGCTCTCTCGGGTGGTATGAAGCAGAAACTGGCGCTCTCGTGTGCACTGGTACATCAGCCCAGCGTGCTCTTCCTCGACGAGCCTACCACGGGTGTCGATCCTGTGAGTCGTAAAGAATTGTGGGAGATGCTGCTCATATTGAAGGAACAAGGAATAACCATCTTGGCTTCAACGCCTTATCTCGATGAGGTGCGCTGTTGTGAGCGTGTTGCTTTTCTGGATCAGGGGCACTTACGCGGCATCGGTACTCCCGATGATATTCTCACCCAGTTTGCCAGTATCTTTAACCCGCCAGGTATTGAACATGAGAAAGGTATCGAAGTAAAAGACAATAACGTCATTGAAGTAGAGCATCTGGTAAAAGCCTTTGGCGATTTCCATGCCGTTGATGACATCTCGTTCAGTGTTAAGAAGGGTGAGATATTCGGTTTCCTGGGTGCCAACGGTGCCGGCAAGACGACGGCGATGCACATGTTGACAGGACTGAACCAACCCACTAGTGGCACAGGAACTGTCGTGGGCTACGACATCCGCACGCAGCATGAAGAGATCAAGAAGCATATCGGCTATATGTCGCAGAAGTTCTCGCTCTACGAAGACCTAACGGTAGCGGAGAATATCCGTTTATTTGCCGGCATCTACGGCATGAAGGACGATGTGATTCGCCGCAAGACCGATGAACTCATGGAACGCCTGAAGTTCACGGAGCACAAGAACGACCTCGTTGGCTCGCTGCCATTGGGGTGGAAACAGAAGCTGGCGTTCTCCGTCTCCATCTTCCACGAGCCAGGCGTGGTGTTCCTCGACGAACCTACGGGAGGTGTCGATCCTGCCACACGCCGCCAGTTCTGGGAACTCATCTACGACGCTGCCCGTCGTGGCATCACGGTCTTCGTGACCACTCACTATATGGACGAGGCGGAGTATTGTGATCGCATCTCTATCATGGTGGATGGCAAAATCAGTGCACTTGGTACACCTGATGAACTGAAACAGCGCTTCCATCAGCCCGATATGGACCATGTCTTTACCTATTTAGCTCGTCAAGCCACCCGTTCAAGCGTATGAAACAGTTTATTGCATTTGTTATCAAGGAAGCCAAGCACATTCTGCGCGACAAGCGTACGATGCTGATACTCTTCGGAATGCCAGTGGTGCTGATGCTCCTTTTCGGCTTCGCCATCACCACCGATGTGAAGAATGTGCGCACGGTGGTGGTCACCTCCGAGATGTCGCCCCGTACCCAGGGGGCCGTAGAACGACTGGCACAGTCGGAATACTTCACCATTACCCAGACCGTCAGCACGCCACAAGAGGCAGAGCAACTCATACGTAGTCAGAAGGCTGATATGAGCCTCACCCCCTGCCCCATTCCCGCCGAGGCGCCTACCCGTAGCCTTTCTCCAAAAGGCGAGGGGGGTAGAAGCCTTCAGTGGCAGATCATGGTTGATGGCAGCGACCCCAATATGGCTCAGCAATGGACCACCTATGCTCAAAGCATACTTTCTCAGCCTGTGGGTGATAGACGCTATTCACTCCCTTCTCTCTTTGGAGAGGGGCAGGGGGTGAGGCTTCTCTATAACCCCCAGATGAAGTCAGCCTACAACTTCGTGCCTGCCATCATGGGTATGCTGCTGATGCTCATCTGTGCCATGATGACCTCCATCTCTATTGTCCGCGAGAAAGAGAAGGGTACGATGGAGGTGCTGCTCGTCTCGCCTGTCCGCCCACTGATGGTAATTATTGCCAAGGCGGTGCCCTATCTGGTGCTTGCCTTCGCCATCCTCATCACCATCCTCCTGATGGCGCGTTTTGTGCTGGGCGTGCCTTTGGCTGGTTCGCTATTCTGGATTCTGGCAGTGAGCACACTCTATATTCTGCTGGCGCTCTCGTTGGGACTTCTCATCTCCAATGTGGCACAGACACAGCTTGTTGCCCTGCTGCTTTCAGCGATGGTACTGTTGATGCCTGTGGTGATGCTGTCGGGTATGCTGTTTCCTGTAGAATCGATGCCCACAATACTTCAATGGATATCGGCTATTGTGCCGCCACGCTATTATATTGAGGCTATGCGTAAGTTGATGATTATGGGTGTGGGTATAGGCGAAGTGGCTCGTGAGGTGGTTGTGCTGGCAGGTATGACGGTGGTGCTGTTGGCTATCGCGCTGAAGAAGTTTAACGTAAGATTGGAGTAATAATGTTCAATGCTCAACGTTCAATGATGATAAAATATCTCATACAGAAAGAGTTCCTGCAGATACGCCGCAATGCGTTTCTTCCCAAACTCATCATTATGTTCCCCATCGTGATCATGTGCGTCATGCCGTGGGTGATGCAGATGGAAGTGAAGAACATCGTGGTGGATGTGGTTGATATTGATCACACTGTGGAGTCGCAGCGGCTGGTACAGCAGATTGCTGCCTCCAACTATTTCATCTTCGGTGGACAGAAGGCCACCTACGCTGAGGCGATGAAAGACATTGAGAAGGGTAGGGCGGATGTCATTCTCGAGATTCGTGACGGCAAGTATCTCATTGCAGCGAATGCCGTAAACGGCACCAAGGGCTCGATGGGCTCGGCCTATCTGAGTCAGATAATCACCTCGCACCAGCATTGCGAGCCGCACTCTCAACTATCAACTCTCAAAAGTCAACTGTCAACTCTCAATTTGTATAACAAGGGTCAGGATTACAAACTCTTCATGATTCCTGCGCTTTTTGCCATTGTGATGATGCTGATGACAGGCTTCCTGCCCACGCTCAATATCGTTGGTGAGAAAGAGGCAGGCACCATCGAACAGATGAATGTCACACCTGTCTCTAAGTGGTTGTTCATCCTCGCTAAACTCATTCCTTACTGGCTCATCGCGTTGTTTGTCATCACCGTATGCTTGCTGTTAGCGTGGCTCGTCTATGGCATCACTCCAGCTGGTCCCGTGTGGCTCATCTATGTGCTATCCATGCTGTTGGCACTATTTTTCTCATCGTTCGGACTCATCGTGTCCAACTACTCCGACACCATGCAGCAGGGCGTCTTCGTCATGTGGTTTTTTGTAGTGAGCATCATGCTGCTTTCGGGTCTTTTCACCCCTACGCGCTCTATGCCCCAGTGGGCTTATCTGACCACCTATATCAACCCCATGCACTACTTCATCGATGCCATCCGCACCGTCTTTATTCGTGGTGGAGGCCTGCACGAAACTGCCCACCAGGTCTTAGCCCTTGCGGGCATCGGCACACTGATGGGCTGTTGGGCGGTGCAGAGCTATAAAAAGAATTCATAAGGTTGATGCTGCAGATCTTTGTGACAATTATTTGTTCTATGTAGATGTCTTGGCATGTGTGAATCTCCACTGAACGCTAATGTGTTCTGTATTTCTGGATTATATAATCGGCAGTAAACTAAAATTACCGCCGATTTTTCTCAGAATTGTACTATTCGATCTTCACAATAGCCTCAATCATTTTCCTAGAAGTCATCTTGGCATAGTTCTGTTAATGTACTGGCGGCTGAATCCTGATATACGCGCCGCTTCTCCTACGGAAAGCATCTCATGAGAGAGTCTTGCTTTCCATTCTGCGTCCAAACTATCGTAAGGATCGTAGAAGTGTTTCTTGTTATTGTATATCATATTATCAAAACCTGCTTTAGTGCAGGCATGATAATATAATGAAATCAGTGCAATGCAAACATCTACAAAAATCTGCAAATGTCAGGTGACAACTACCCTCAAAATGAGTTCATTCAGGACGATATCAATATTATCGCATCCGATACCTGTCGACTGTACCGTGATACGCTTGTCTTGATAGGTGCCTGTGATGGCATGGAACTCACGACTGCACACCTCACACTCTTTCTCATCGAAATAGGCGGCAACAGTTTCCACGCAGCTTGATACCGTTCTGGCGGGCGAAGTTGGCAATGCGGTCAGCGCCCTCCCAGTTGAATTGTCCCTGACGAGGTTCTGTCGGTTCGGGCTTCATGTCGTTCTCGGCAGTCATCGAGTTGAACTCGCGCCTGATGAGTGCCTGCTGCTTGGCGTTTGTCACGTTTCGCTGGTTGACGGCCACGCCAATCAAGAAGTAGTCTTTGTAGGCATCTTTCAGCCCCTGTGCCATCGTTGCTGCACACACGGTGAGCAGCACGGTCAAAATACTCATTCTTCTTGCTTTCATCTTTGTGTTGGTTTTAGGAATGAAACAATATACGATTTCACAAATCATATTAAATCTATCGGCAAAGATACAAATAATTGCGGAATTATTGCTATATTTGCCACAAGTTTTCTGATTAATTAATAAGGAACAACAATAAAAACTAAACGACATGACGAATAAAAGCTTTTTCTTCACCATTGCGCTCTTGTTTTGCACGACCATTGCACGGGCGCAGTACAATCAAGTGAACGACATCCCGTATCGCGAGGCGGCAGAGGGCTATGCCCAGGAGCGCTGTAAGCTCGATGTGTATTATCCGACAAATGCCCAGGACGCGCCTGTCGTTGTCTGGTTCCACGGCGGCGGCATCGAGGGCGGCGAAAAACATATCGACCCGCAGCTGAAGAACAGCGGTCTCGCGGTTGTCGCAGCCAACTACCGTCTGCTGCCCAAGGCTCCCATCGACGATATTCTCGATGATGCCGCGGCAGTCGTGGCCTGGACGTACAAGAACATCGCGAAATATAATGGCAGTAAGCGTAAGATATTCGTGGCCGGCCACTCAGCGGGTGGTTATCTGCTCGACATCATCGGACTCGACAAGCGCTGGCTGGCGAAGTACGGCGTCGATGCCGACTCGCTCGCGGCCCTCGTTCCGTTCAGCGGCCAGTGCGTCACACATTATAATATACGTAAGCAGCAGGGCATCCCACCTTTGCAGGCCACTATCGACCAGTACGCCCCGCTCACCTACGTCCGTGCCGACGCGCCACCCATCGTCATCATCTCTGGTGACCGCGAACTGGAACTCTTTGGACGCTATGAGGAGCAGGCCTACTTCTGGCGCATGCTGAAACTTGCAGGCCACAAGGACGTGACGCTCTATGAGATGCAGGGCTACGACCACGGCGCCATGCCACAGCCCGCCTACAAAATCCTGAAGGACCATATTCGCAGGATTACCGCCAAAATGACCTCGGCCTTGCCTGTGCCGACCATCAAGTCCGAGCGACAGGCAGAGTACCGCTTCGCCTGGCAGAAAGAATATGTTAGACGCGATGCTCGCATTGACGATGGCGTTCTCCATCTGGGAACGAACAACGGCTATTACGACCTCACGGCAGAAACTGGTGCAATGATCAGTCAGCTTCACGACTTTACGGTGTTCGTCAGATACAAAGTCTGCTCAGAGAATGACCTCGACGGCTACGGCCATTTTCTCTTCGCCTTCTCCGCATTGGCCGAGAATAGCGCCCATGAAGGCCCCTATATGGCCATGCGCCTGAACGAACAACGTTTCGAGACCTCCACCGGTGGTTATGAGCACGAGGAAATCATCAGGACTGGTGACAAGCCCCGTCGCGACGTTTGGCATCATGCCCTCTATCGCCAGCATGGCCACAAGGGCGAACTCTTCATCGACGGCAAGCTCATCGGACGCAACGACCGCATGCCCATCCTTGCCGAAATCTTCAAGGACACTCCTGCGAATTGCTGGATTGGCCGTGCCCCCTTCCGTGGTGCCAAATACCTGACGCAGACCGACGTCGCCGACTTCCGCATCTACACCTACGCCGTCAGCGATAAGGACATGCGCCAATTGATGAAGCAAGCAAGATAACAATGGAAGATATGGAATATTTCATAGACAAGGTTGCTGTCGTGACAGGTGGAGTACAGGGCATTGGCCGCTGCATTTCTGAGGAGTTTCGAAAGGCTGGAGCGCAGGTCTGTGTCATAGATAAGCAGGAGGGCGACCACTTTGTGGGCGACATTGCCGACAAGCAGACTTTGGAACAGTTTGCATAGGAGGTCATTGCGAAACACGGCCATGTGGACTATCTCATCAACAATGCCCTGCCGCTGATGAAAGGTATCGATGCGTGCAGCTATGAGGAGTTCCAGTATGCCATGAGCGTAGGAGCACTGACTCATGCCCTGGCCGTCAGCCTTGCCGGACGTGTCCGTGTCAACTCTATTTCACCAGGCTGGATAGACACTGCCTACACCGTCTATGAAGGCTCCGATGCCGTTCAACAGCCCGTCGGACGTGTCGGTAATCCTCTGGATATCGCCAATATTTGTGCAATAAGCTTGCAAAATTGAAGAAAAAACCGCGAATGACGCAGGGACAGATACTTGTCATGAGACAGTTGACGATAAAGTTTAAAGTTTAGCGTTTAAAGTTTAGAGACAGTTTAGTAGCTTATAGCTTAGTAGGTTAAGGACTAAGGGACAATGTAAAAATTTAAAAATGTAAAAATTAAGAGGAAGCTTCCGAACAATCGTTTGGGGATAATCAAAGGGATGTTGAGTTCCATCGGTGCCGTGCTGACGTAGTAGTTGGCAGGGTCGAGTTGGATGAAACCATAGTGTTGCTGCAACAGGATGATACCGATGCCGATGATATTGCCCCAGAGCAAGCCCTGTCCGACAATGAAGACAGCAAACCACAGGAAGGTGTGGCGCACACTTTTATTACGTGCTCCCAATGCCTTCAGTAATCCGATCATTTGGGTACGTTCAAGGATAATGATGAGCAGTCCGCTAATCATAGTGAAGCCTGCTACACAGACCATCAGGGCAAGGATGATCCATACGTTGATGTCAAGTAGTGAGAGCCACGAGAATATCTGCGGATAAGACTCCTGAATAGTGTGAGAAGTGAGTATCTCACCGTTGTGGTCAGTATGGCGATTGACGCGTTCAATGACCTGTTCCGACGTTGCTTTCAACAGACTGAAGTCCTTTACCAACAGTTCTGCGCCATTACACTCGTCGTCATTCCATTTGTTGAGCTTCACAGGAACAGGCAGGTCAGTGAAGCATAATGCCTGGTCGAACTGTCGCATATTCGTCTCATAGATGCCTGCAATAGTGAACTTACGAGCCCTTACATTATCATAACTGATAAAATAGGCAAAGACACGGTCGCCGACGGTAAGTCCCAACTTGTTGGCAATCATCTTGGAGATAAGTAGTTGGTATGAACTCTTCTTGCTGGAAAAAGCAGGAATCTTTCCGTCTATGAGGTTGTCTCGTAGGAATCGGGTATCATATTCCTCTCCAACACCTTTAAGTACGACGCCAAGGAAATTGCTGTCAGTTTTCAGGATACCTTGTATGATAGCATAACGTTCCACATGGCGCACTCCTGGAATGTCCTTTAATACCTTCATTAGCGAGTCGTCCATGCAGACAGGATAGGGAGTGCCACTCTGGGCAGAGATGAAACTTTCTACTTGGATATGACTACCGAAGCCCACTGCTTTGTCGCGGATAGAATGCTTGAAGCCCAAGACAACCGATACCGTGATAATCATTACCGCCAGTCCAATAGCGACACCAATGGTAGCGATGCGGATAGCTGGGCGGCTCACTTTTCGGTGGTCGCCACTATCAGAATAGATTCTGCGGGCAATGAAAAACGGAAAATTCATTCCACTCTTCCAGGATAGGCTTCCAATGCTTTCTGAAGAATGAAGAGCGCGCGCTCCAAATCCTCTTGTTTCAGCACATAGGCGATACGTACCTGATTGATGCCTGCACCAGGAGTGGTATAGAAACCAGCAGCAGGAGCCATCATCACCGTCTCACCTTCATAGTTGAAGTCTGCAAGGCACCAGCGACAGAACCGCTCGGCATCGTCGACAGGTAGTTTTGCAACGGTATAGAAAGCCCCCATAGGGATGGGAGAGTAGACGCCAGGAATACGATTAAGTCCGTCTATCAGACACTTACGACGCTCTACATACTCGTCATAGACATCACGATAGTACTCTTCAGGCGCATCCAACGAAGCCTCGGCGACAATCTGACCGATAAGGGGAGGGGAGAGACGTGCCTGACAGAACTTCATCACTGCTTTTCGTACCTCAGCATTCTTCGTGATCAAGGCACCGATACGGATACCACACTCCGAATAACGCTTCGAGACGGAGTCAATCAGGATGACATTCTGCTCAATGCCTTCCAAGTGACAGGCAGAGATATAAGGTGAGCCCGTATAGATATATTCACGATACACCTCGTCAGAGAAGAGATACAAGTCGTATTTCTTTACAAGGTCGCGTATCTGATTCATCTCGCGACGCGTATAGAGATAGCCCGTCGGGTTGTTGGGATTGCAGATCATGATAGCACGTGTGCGGTCATTGATGAGTTCCTCAAATTTCTCCACCTTCGGCAGAGAAAAACCTTCGTCAATCGTTGTGGCAATAGTACGAATCTTCGCACCTGCAGAGATAGCGAACGCCATATAGTTGGCATAGGCTGGTTCAGGCACAATAATCTCGTCACCAGGATTCAGACACGACAGGAAGGCGAACAGTACCGCCTCACTACCGCCACTGGTGATAATGATATCATCCGCAGTGACATTGATATTATATTTCGCGTAATAACTGACCAACTTCTCGCGATAACTCAGATAACCCTGTGAGGGTGAGTATTCGAGAATGGTACGATCGATTTGTTTCAAAGCATCAAGACCCACCTGTGGGGTTGGCAGGTCGGGCTGTCCAATGTTTAGGTGGTACACTTTCGTACCCCTTTTCTTGGCAGCAGCGGCAAGAGGTGCAAGTTTACGAATCGGTGATTCGGGCATCTCCAGTCCACGAACAGATATTTCCGGCATTATTCTCTAATTTACGTAAATCGTGTGCAAAATTACGAAAAATTCGATTAAGTGAGAACAAAAGTAATATATTTCTTTTGTCGAACGTGAGAAATTTATCTAATTAGTGAGAAGAAAACCACATTTTAAGGTAGCGAATACAGGGAAAAACTTGATTTTCCTCTGCTGAGTCGTGACAAATATCAGTTTACCACCGCCTATCTAAAAAATATCCGGAGATATTTGTTTTTCTGCCCGATCTTTATTATCTTTGCACCCATGAAGAAAAAACCAGCAATACAGAAAAATACAGTAATACAGTAGTTTTTTTAAACTCTGCGCGTACGTGCGTATAATACGTACGTGATAACTTTATTATTTACTGTATTACTGTATTTTTATTATGAAAATCCTGAAATAAATATGATATATTAGACATACAAATCAAAAAACATGGAATTATGAAAAGAAGACAACTTTACATGCTCGTGTTACTCATGGCAATGGTGACAGGAATGCGTGCTCAGGCACCAAGTCTTAGCACTCCATTGACGATAGAGGCCACGACGGAAGGTACCGTCATTGTGACTGATCCTAAGGACGGTATGAAGTACTCGCTGAACTGCGGTGCTAAGAACACCATAAGCGGTAACATAGAAATCAATGTCGCTGCCGGCGACAAGGTGCAGTTCTACGGTGACGGCACCAATATTACCAACTATTACGGCACCTGCATTACCGATGGCACGGCAGGATGTATAGCCTATGGTAACATCATGAGCCTCGTTGACGAGGAGAACTATGCCACCGCCACTACGCTGCAGACCTATGCCTTCACAGAATTGTTCAATGGTAACACTACGCTGACCGATGCCAGCGGCTTGCTGTTGCCTGCCACCACGCTTGCCGAGAGGTGCTACTTCGCCATATTCAATGGCTGCACCGGTCTAACTACCGCTCCTGCGCTACCTGCTGACAAACTGGCAACAGGCTGCTACGGCAAGATGTTCAGTGGCTGCACCAGTCTTGCCTCTGTGGTGTGCCTTGCCACCGATATCAGCGCAACCGACTGCACAGTCGATTGGCTTGACGGTGTTGCAGCAGAGGGTATATTCACTGCCGCAGACAAGACGGTGGCGTGGAAGGCTGACAACACAGAAGGCATCCCAAGCGGTTGGACACGAGAGAATGTGGTAGCCGTCATCAACGACGAGGCGAATTTCCCCGACGAGATATTCCGCACTTATCTTTTAAATCAGGACTATGGCACTGACGGATTGCTGACGGATGCTGAGGTAGCCGAGGTGAAGAAAATTTCCGTTTCCAGTATGGATGTCGAGAGTCTGAAAGGCATAGAGTTCTTTACGGCACTGACAAGTTTGGATTGCGGATTCAATATGATTACTTCACTTGATGTGTCGAAGAATACGGAACTGACAATGCTGGATTGCTCCTTCAACGCGCTTACCTCGCTTAATGTTTCAACGAATACGGCACTAACAGGACTGTACTGCTACGATAACCAGCTTACCTCGCTTGATGTTTCAACGAATACGGCACTGACATATTTGGGTTGCTACGACAACCAGCTTTCCTCGCTTGATGTTTCAACGAATACGGCACTAACAGGACTGTACTGCTACGATAACCAGCTTACCTCGCTTGATGTTTCAACGAATACGGCACTGACAATGCTGTACTGCGACGGCAATAAGCTTACCTCGCTTGATGTTTCAACGAATACGGCACTAACAGGACTGTTCTGCTACGACAACCAGCTTTCCTCGCTTGATGTTTCCACGAATACGGCTCTGACAGATCTGTTCTGCCATGGTAATCAGCTTACCTCGCTCGATGTGTCGAAGAATACGCTGCTGGAATATCTGGAGATAGACCGAAACCAAATAAAGGGTGCGGCGATGGATGCTCTTGTTGAGAGTCTGCCTGTCATCTCCAGCGACAATGGCATGTTGCGTGTTATATACAACGAGAACGAGCAGAACGAGATGACCGCTGAGCAAGTGGCTGCTGCCAAGGCTAAGGGCTGGATTCCAAAGACCTATGACGGCACTAAGTGGGTGGAATATACCGCTACCGCTATATATGAGATAAAGGCATCTGGCGCTGCTGACGGCAAGTCCTTCAAGGACGGCAAGTTCTTCAGGGATGGTAAGCTCATCATCAAGAAGAACGGCAAGCTGTATGAAGTTTCCGGAGCACAGGTGAAGTAGAAGAAAGAAAATATTTGATAAATATTTTGCGATTGTGGGAATTAATGCTTACTTTTGTACGTTCAAAACGAATATGGCATGAATTACGAAGAACTTATTGCATCGCGAAAAGACGGGAAACTGAATAAGACCCGTTTGCCGATAGGTGATTACTACCGTCAGCAGATAGACGGTAAATTCCGTAGTGTAGTAGATATCTCACCAGAGCTAAACAGTAATATCAAGTTCTGTGAGGCACTGAAGGCTGAGTGTGAGCAGAATGCGAAACTCACCGATCAGCATATCCTGCATTTCCGTCCAGTTACAGAAGACAAGGATATCGTGCGGTTGGAGATGGAACAAGGACAGTACCAGCCGTTGCAGCAGGTATTGAACGACACGCCGTCTATCGTCGCAGAGCCTCATTTCATAGAAGACTTCTCAAAACAGTTGTTGGAAGCCGCTACCTATCTTCATAGTCAAGGTGTCTTTGGCGTCTGCTATTCTCCGCAGACCATCTTCCTGCGTAAAGGTGATAATGCTGTGTTGCTGACACATGTCGGTTCCCATTATCTGACAATGAGTGAGCCAAGTCAACTCTATCATGGCGGTATGGAGAATTTTGTGGCTCCAGAGGTGATGAACAAAGGCACGATAGATAATCGATGTGATATCTATTCGATCGGAAAACTGCTAAAGAAAATCTTTGATCAGGCAGACATGCCGTTGGAGTTACGTAAGGTTGTAAAGAAGGCTGTCAGTGAATCTCCTGAGGATCGTTTTAATACGCCAGAGGATATGCTGAAGACTATCAATCGTAAGCGTAACACCTATCATTCAATACTGACAGGTATCATCGCTGTTGCCATTGCAGGTTTGTGCATCGCTCTTTATTTTGATATGATGCCGGAGTCTACTCCTGTAGAATTTGTCAAGCCCGCTCCACGTCAGGCAACGGATGATTTGATAGATGACGGTTTCAGACCAGAGGAGTTAGGTGTTACCAGTGACGGAGATTCCTTGGTGGCTGAAGAACGTGTCTCGCAAGAAGAATATCAGGCAAAGGCGGAGGCGATTTTCCGTAAACGCTATACGGAAGCCGCTGACAAGATTCTCTCGAAGATATACAATAAATCAAATATGAATGTCAGCGAGAAGAATTTCATGGCTCAGAACGAGTCGACGATTCAGGAACTGTTGAAGGCACAGCAAGAGATTTCTGCAGAGTCATCCCTGTCGCCTGAGCGTAGTCAGCTCATCGCCACAGAGATTATAGAGCGTCTTACTGAACAAAAGAAGAATGCATTGGGCGGCTCTAACAGCAGAGGCGTGCAACTGCCGAAGAAATAATGATGAAGCATATAAGCATTGAAAAGATATGAGATCAAGAACAGCTATTTGGTTTGAGTGTAAAATCAACTATGAGAAGACCATGGATGATGGTCTTCAGAAGAAAGTGAATGAAGTCTATACTGTGGATGCGCTCAGTTTTACGGAGGCAGAGAAGCGCATCATGGAAGAGATGTCGAGTTATATCAGTGGTGAGTTCACTGTCAAGGATATCAAGATTGCTCCTTATAAGGAAATCTTCTTCAGTGACGAACCGTCTGCCGACCGTTGGTATAAGGCTAAGTTGCAGTTTATCACCATCGACGAGAAGACAGAGAAAGAGAAGCGCAGCAATGTAAACTATCTCGTACATGCCGCCACACTGAAAGGTGCTGTAAGCAATATCGAGGAAGTGATGGGTGGTTCAATGATTGACTATGTCATCGCCAGTGTCACAGAGACAGCCCTGATGGATGTCTTCGAATACGGAAAAAGTGAATAAATGTACGACGTAAAAGGATATTTGAAACAAGTACTTGCTGATTTGCCACAGGGTGTTCGCCTTGTGGCAATTAGTAAGTATCATCCTAACGAATATATCTGAGAGTCATGAACAGGAATTGCGCCAAAAGGTAGAGACATTACCGAAGGATATCCAGTGGCATTTCATTGGACATTTACAGACAAATAAGGTGAAATATATCGCTCCGTATATTACTATGATTGAGGCGGTGGATTCGTTAAAGCTTTTAAAAGAGATTGACAAGCAAGCTTTTAAGAATGAGCGTGTTATAGACGTCTTATTAGAACTTCATATCGCAGAGGAGGAAACGAAGTACGGACTCACACCGGAAGCCTGTCGTCAGTGTCCGTATCTGTGGTCTGATGATGATGGCATCGTATGTGGATGATGAGTCACAGATTCGTTCAGAGTTCAGGATTGCCAAGAATCTCTTCGATGAGTTGAAATCGCAGTATTTTGCAGATGAGCCTTCGTTCTGCGAACGCTCATGGGGTATGAGTCACGATTATAAGATTGCCGTAGAGGAGGGTAGTACGATGGTACGTATCGGTACTACTATTTTCGGTCCTCGCATCTATTAACTCTAAACTCTAAACTTTCAACTATCAACTTTAAACTTTAAAAATGTATTGTCCCCGTTTCATTTTGCCCCAATGGATGGCATGTTTGGGACAATGATGATAGCAGGCAAGACAATTGGTACAGGAATCATTGTGTTTCCATGTAGGCGGTGTTCCTTCAATATCATTGACAGGACAGAGTTTCTGACATAATCCACATTGGATACAAGCCTCTTTATCCACCCACAAAGGCTTGTCGTTGATGAGGTGTTTGTTGTAATAGCCACCTATAATATAAGTATAGGTATAGGGGATAGCACCTTTTACCAGTTCCTCTACACCTTGCTCTTTCTTCACCACTACTTCACTGATATGTTTCATCCGTTCTTTTGCCGCTGCAATCTTTTGTCTCTCCCGTTCAGGCGTATCTAAATGGAGGAATGAGAAACATACGTTGGACTCTGGCATCACTACAGCAAAAACGGCATCTGTATGCAGTCCTTTCTTTCCTAATTCCTTATTAAAGATACGCATGGCATGTCCCATATTGTCTCCACAGGTGGTCAGCGCATAGATGTATGTGGTATGATGAAACGTCGATTTCCTGATGAATTCACGCACAATACGAGGCGGTTGCCAGCCGTGAGTAGGGAAGCAGAACCCTAATCGCTCGCCTTCTTGCAAGGTGTATTCGCACTTTTCCTTTCCCATTTCATCGGGAATATAATATAATGACTCTTGGGTAGCAAGTGCCAGTTGCTCTGCCGCCCATTTCGTATTACCTGTACCTGAGAAATAGAATATCATGGTGCGAAATTACAATAAAAATATGGATTCGCCAAATCTTTCATCAAGGGATGTCATTTTTTTGCACTCATGAATGTAATTTCATTCGTTTTCTTTTCGTTGAATAAAATTTTTGCATTATCTTTGCAGTCGAAAACAACAACACAAACTTACGAGAGAATAGAAGAAATATGTGCGGAATAGTCGGATATATTGGTAAAAAGGACGCTTTTCCTATTCTGATTAAAGGATTGCGACGGCTGGAGTATCGTGGTTACGATTCAGCGGGTGTCGCCCTGATTAATGACAATGGTAACTTAAATGTCTGTAAGACGAAAGGAAAAGTAGACAACCTGGTAGATTATTGCAGTGACAAGGATGTCAGTGGAAGTGTTGGTATCGCCCATACCAGATGGGCTACTCACGGAGAACCTTCTGCCGTCAATGCTCATCCACACTATTCGGAATCGAAGAATCTTGCTATTATTCATAACGGTATTATCGAGAACTATGCCGACTTGAAAGAGAAACTCCAAGCAAAAGGAGTGACGTTCCGTTCGGATACAGATACAGAAGTGCTCGTACAGCTCGTGGAGTATGTCATGGAACGTAAGCAACTCGACTTGTTGACAGCTGTGCAGGTGGCACTCTATCAGGTTATCGGTGCCTATGCCATTGCTATACTCGACAAGCGTCATCCTGATCAGATTATTGCAGCACGTAAACAGAGTCCGTTGGTGGTTGGTATCGGTGAAGATGAGTTCTTCCTTGGTTCTGATGCCAGTCCCATTGTGGAATATACCGATAAAGTAGTTTATCTGGAAGATGGTAATATTGCATTACTTCACCTTGGCGAGGAATTGAAAGTAGTGAGTATTCTGGGAGAAGAACAGGAACTGACAGTCAAGAAGGTGGATATCAACCTCGGACAGTTGGAGAAAGGTGGTTTTCCCCATTTCATGCTGAAGGAAATCTTCGAACAGCCTGATTGTCTGACGAACTGTATGCGAGGCCGTGTCAATGTAGATACGGATAATGTGGTGCTTTCTGCAGTCATTGACTATAAGCAACAACTCTTAAATGCAAAGCGTTTCATCATTGTCGCCTGTGGTACCTCATGGCATGCCGGACTGATTGGTAAGCAGATGATAGAACAGTTCTGTAGGATTCCCGTGGAAGTGGAATATGCCTCTGAGTTCCGTTATCGTAATCCCGTTATCACCAAAGATGATGTAGTGATTGCCATCTCTCAAAGTGGAGAGACAGCAGATACTTTGGCTGCCGTTCAACTGGCAAAGGAGTCTGGTGCATTCATTTATGGAATATGTAATGCCATTGGTTCGAGTATCCCTCGTGCTACTGATACGGGTTCCTATATCCATGTAGGTCCAGAGATAGGTGTTGCCTCTACGAAGGCTTTCACAGGACAGGTGACAGTGTTAACGATGCTTGCCCTTGCCCTTGCAAAAGAGAAAGGAACTGTTTCCAGCGAAGACTATATGCATATTGTCAAGGAACTACATGAGATTCCTGCAAAAATCAAGGAGGTATTGAAACTCAATGATCGTATAGCCGATCTCAGCCGTACCTTTACTTATGCACGTAACTTCCTGTATTTGGGACGTGGCTTCAGTTATCCAGTAGCTTTGGAAGGTGCCTTGAAACTGAAAGAAATATCCTATATCCATGCTGAGGGTTATCCTGCAGCAGAGATGAAACATGGACCTATTGCCTTGATAGACTCTGATATGCCTGTGGTTGTGATAGCAACTCATAATGGCATGTATGAGAAGGTGCTCTCTAATATACAAGAGGTGAAAGCACGCAAAGGAAAGGTTATTGCAGTGGTAAGCAAGGGTGATGATACTATCAGTCGGATTGCAGACGAAGTGATTGCTCTTCCGGATACGATAGAATGTCTGGAACCCCTGTTGGCTACGATACCTCTACAGATGCTTGCCTATCATGTTGCTGTTTGCAAAGGTCTCAATGTTGATCAACCAAGAAACCTCGCTAAGAGTGTTACCGTTGAATGATATAAAGGGCGATTCGTCATTGACGTTTCGCCTTTCTTTTTGAAATTAGAAATTTAAACAAGATATATGAAAGATGTAACATTGGTTCTGGAAGACGGAACGAGATTCAAAGGAAAGTCATTTGGCTATGATGCTCCTGTTGCTGGTGAAGTGGTTTTCAATACAGCAATGATGGGATATCCTGAGTCACTGACGGATCCTTCGTATGCTGGTCAGTTGATGGTGTTGACATATCCATTGGTGGGAAACTATGGTGTGCCTCGCTTCTCTATTGAGAAAAACGGACTTCCTACATTTATGGAGAGTGACAGGATTTATGCTTCTGCCATCATTGTGAGTGACTATAGTGAAGAGTACAGTCACTGGAATGCCAACGAGAGTCTGAGTGATTGGCTCAAACGTGAAAAAGTGCCAGGAGTGACAGGCATTGATACACGACAGTTAACAAAGGTGTTGCGTGAACATGGTGTGATGATGGGAAGACTGGAGTTCTCTGAGAACTCCGAGAACTCTGAGTTTCCTGACTACGGTTCCATCAACTGGGTAGACCGTGTATCTTGTAAAAACATCATTCATTATAATGAAGGAGCAGGGAAGAAGGTCGTGTTAGTAGACTGTGGTGTGAAGGCAAATATCATCCGATGTCTGATTCATCGAGGCGTAGAAGTGATTCGAGTTCCATGGAACTATGATTATACGACAATGGATTTCGATGGTCTTTTCTTAGCCAATGGTCCTGGTGACCCTGATAGATGTGAGGAGGCTGTGGATGTTATCAGAAAACAGATGTCACAGAGTCGTAAACCCATCTGTGGTATCTGTATGGGTAATCAGTTGCTTGCTAAGGCTGGTGGTGCCCAAATATACAAATTGAAATATGGACATCGTTCCCATAACCAACCTGTACGTGAAGTCGGCACTAACCGTTGTTACGTGACAAGTCAGAATCATGGCTATGCTGTGGATGCGGCAACACTTGGAAAAGACTGGCGTGAGTTGTTCGTGAATATGAATGATGGCTCGAATGAAGGTATCCGTCATCAGACCAATCCTTGGTTCAGCAGTCAGTTTCATCCAGAGGCATGTTCCGGACCTGTAGATACAGAATTTATGTTTGACCGTTTTATAGAAGCATTATAAGATGAAATACGAGAATATTAAAAAAGTCCTTTTGCTGGGCTCAGGAGCTTTGAAGATAGGTGAGGCTGGTGAGTTTGACTATTCTGGTTCACAGGCATTGAAGGCATTACGTGAGGAAGGCGTAAAGACTGTACTCATCAACCCAAATATCGCAACGGTGCAGACTTCAGAGGGTGTTGCCGATGAGATTTACTTCTTACCTGTACAACCTTATTTTGTAGAGCGTGTCATAGAGAAAGAACGTCCCGATGGCATCTTACTGTCTTTTGGTGGACAGACTGCCTTGAATTGTGGTGTGGAACTCTTTCAGAGTGGCGTACTGGAGAAGTATGGCGTGAAGGTGTTGGGTACTCCAGTGCAGGCTATCATGGATACAGAAGACCGTGAACGTTTTGTGGAGAAACTCAACGAGATAGATGTGAAAACCATCAAGAGTGAGGCTTGTGAGACAATAGAGGAAGCACGACAGGCCGCCAAGGACTTAGGATATCCTGTCATTCTTCGTGCAGCGTATGCCTTAGGAGGTCTTGGGTCAGGTTTCTGTGATAATGAAGATGAGTTGAATAAACTTGCAGAGAAAGCCTTTTCTTTCTCTCCACAGGTCTTGGTGGAAAAATCATTGAAAGGATGGAAAGAGATAGAGTATGAAGTAGTACGTGACCGTTATGACAATTGTATCACGGTATGTAATATGGAGAACTTCGACCCGTTGGGAATACATACGGGAGAGTCTATCGTGATTGCCCCTTCTCAGACACTGACGAATTCAGAATATCATAAACTGCGTGCTCTTGCCATTAAAATTATCCGTCATATCGGTATCGTTGGAGAATGTAATGTGCAATATGCCTTTGATCCGCAGTCGGAAGACTATCGTGTGATAGAGGTGAATGCTCGTCTGAGTCGTTCTTCTGCACTTGCTTCTAAAGCGACGGGCTATCCGCTTGCTTTTGTGGCTGCTAAGTTAGGAATGGGCTATGGCTTGTTTGAGTTAAAGAACTCCGTGACTAAAACAACATCAGCATTCTTTGAGCCTGCTCTCGACTACGTGGTCTGTAAGATTCCCCGCTGGGACCTCTCTAAGTTCCGTGGTGTGGATAAAGAACTGGGCTCTTCGATGAAGTCTGTAGGCGAGGTCATGGCGATAGGTCGTACTTTTGAGGAGGCTATTCAGAAAGGACTTCGTATGATTGGACAGGGAATGCATGGTTTTGTAGAGAATAAAGTCCTTGAAATTGAAGATATTGATGCAGCACTTCGAGAGCCGACGGACAAGCGTATCTTTATTATTTCGAAAGCAATGCATCTGCCTCAATATGATATCGAGCGAATCCATGAACTGACAAAGATTGACAAGTGGTTCCTCTACAAACTGAAACATATCATTGATATTGATGAAGCATTGAAGAAATGTAATAGAAAGACACTTACAGAATCGATGCTTCGTGAGGCAAAGGTCTATGGATTTACTGATTTCCAGATAGCCCGTGCTATTGGTTTGGAAGACGAGATAGGGAATATGCACAAAGCAATGCTGGAAGTGCGTCACATGAGAAAAGAGATGGGCATATTTCCCGTTGTCAAACAGATAGACACCTTGGCTGCCGAATATCCTGCCCAGACAAACTATCTGTATGTGACATATAGTGGAATTGATAGTGATATTCCTTTTGAACATGATGGAAAGAGTATCATAGTCTTAGGGTCTGGTGCATATCGCATTGGCTCCAGTGTAGAGTTTGACTGGTGTGGTGTGCAGGCATTGAATACGATACGTAAGGAAGGGTGGAGAAGTGTGATGATTAATTACAACCCAGAGACCGTGTCAACAGACTATGATATGTGTAATCGCTTGTATTTCGATGAATTGACTTTCGAGCGTGTTATGGATATTGTTGATATGGAACAACCTCATGGTGTGATTGTATCTACAGGAGGTCAGATACCTAACAACCTCGCCATGTATTTAGACGAACAGAAGGTGCCTATTCTTGGTACCTCAGCACAGGATATTGATGGTGCGGAAGATCGTGCGAAATTCTCACAGATGTTGAATGAGATAGGTGTCAATCAGCCTGAGTGGAGTGCTTTGACTTCTATGGAAGATATTGATGACTTTGTAGGTCGTGTCGGATTCCCTGTCTTGGTTCGTCCTTCCTATGTGCTCAGTGGTGCAGCTATGAATGTATGCTCTAACCAGGAAGAGTTAGAACGTTTCCTTCAATTGGCAGCAAATGTAAGTGAGGATCATCCTGTGGTGGTCTCTAAATTCATAGAACATGCCAAAGAGATAGAGATGGATGCAGTGGCAAGGGACGGAGATATCCTTGCTTATGCTATATCCGAGCATATTGAGTTTGCGGGTGTTCATTCAGGAGATGCGACCATCCAATTCCCACCACAGAAACTATATGTAGAGACAGTACGTCGTATCAAGCGTATCAGCAGGCAAATTGCCAAGGCACTTCATATCAATGGACCTTTCAATATTCAGTTTATGGCACGTGATAATGATATTCTTGTTATTGAGTGTAACCTGCGTGCATCCCGTTCATTCCCATTCGTATCTAAGGTTTTGAAACTGAATATGATAGAACTAGCCACGAAAGTGATGCTTGGACTTCCAGTAGAGAGACCTCATAAGAATCTGTTCGACTTAGACTATGTGGGAATCAAGGCTAGTCAGTTCTCGTTTAACAGATTACAGAAAGCTGACCCTGTATTAGGAGTGGATATGGCATCGACAGGTGAGGTGGGTTGTTTAGGTGATAATACTTCCACAGCTTTATTGAAATCGATGATGAGTGTTGGACACCATATTCCAAAGAAAACGGTTTTACTCTCAACAGGTAGTGCCAAACAAAAGGCAGAGATGTTGGATGCAGCACGTATGTTGGTAAACCATGGTTATGAACTCTATGCAACAGGAGGTACATCCAAGTACTTGACAGATAATGGTATTGATAATACGTTAGTTCATTGGCCCAGTGATCCGGATCAGCAACCACAGGCCCTTGACCTTTTGCATAGCCATCAGATAGATATGGTAGTGAATATCCCTAAAAATCTTACGACACATGAGTTGACTAATGGCTATAAGATTCGTCGTGCTGCCATTGATCTGAATGTACCGTTGATTACCAATAGTCGTCTTGCCTCTGCGTTCATTCAAGCCTTCTGTACGGTCAATTTGGATGAGATTGGCATTAAGTCATGGAGTGAATATCGATAAATAATTAGGCAAATATTTGGCGATTCGCCAAATATTTGCTACTTTTGCAGTTAGAACGACTAAATAACTGTGATAAAATGGAATTTGGCGACACCTTTGAATCTAAAATCAACCGAAGCGATTATAAGATACTCATAGTCGACGATGTAGTCAGTAATGTCTTACTGCTAAAAATATTGTTGACCAATGAGAAATTCCAGGTATGTACAGCATCTAATGGAAATACTTGTATTGAACAAGCAAAAAAGGAACATCCAGATTTGATACTTTTGGATGTGATGATGCCAGACATCAATGGATTTGATACTGCTGTGATTTTGAAGAAAGATCCAGAAACGCTGGATATACCTATTATCTTCCTGACGGCCTTGAATAATCCCAATGATTTGGTACATGGTTTCCAAGTAGGTGGTAACGATTTCTTGACGAAGCCATTTAATAAAGAAGAATTGGTGATGCGTGTGATGCACCAGATTAGTTTGGTGGCCGCTAAACGCATCATTGTACGACAGAATGAGGAGTTGAAACGTACGATTTCAAACCGTGATAAGATGTATTCGGTTATTGCCCATGACTTACGTTCTCCTATGGCATCTATTCGTATGGTGTTGAACCTTGCCGTTAATGTCGTCTCTCCTGAAACAGTTGGCGAAGAAATATTCGGATTGTTGGATAAGGCGAACAGAGAGTCAGAGGAAACACATGACTTGCTGGATAACCTGTTGAAATGGACAAAGAGTCAGACAGGTCGTTTGAATGTCGTTTATCAGGATATGTACTTGGATGATGTTATTCCAGGTGTTGTGGATATCTTCACCATGATAGCTGAGATGAAGAAAATCAAATTGCAGTACTTGCCGTCAGAAGAGAAGATAATGGTACGTGCTGATAATGATATGATTAAGACAGTCATTC
This sequence comes from uncultured Prevotellaceae bacterium, assembly GCA_902800585.1. Classification (GTDB taxonomy): domain Bacteria; phylum Bacteroidota; class Bacteroidia; order Bacteroidales; family Bacteroidaceae; genus Prevotella. Next base: position 14,874 of record CADCEW010000034.1, on the reverse strand, counting down.
GTAACTTCATCTCAAATGCTATTAAGTTCACACCAGAAGGAAAAGGTATCGAGGTATTCTATAAGCGTGAAGGTGATTTTGCCAAAGTCAGTGTCCGTGACCATGGTGTTGGTATCGCACCAGATCGTATAGACACTATTTTCCATAAAGGTGAGACTACCTATGGAACAGGTGGTGAGGAAGGCTCTGGTCTGGGATTGCAACTTTGTCAGGACTTCGCTCGTAAGAATGGTGGTGATGCGATGGTAGAATCTGTATTAGGTGAAGGCTCTACCTTTAGTTTTACCATTCCAATAAAGAAAGACGACGAACAAGCATAATTAATTAAAGGAAGATGAAGCAAACGATTTTAGTAACAGGAGGAACAGGCTTTATAGGAAGTCATACAACTGTTGAGCTGCAGAATGCTGGCTATAATGTAGTGATTGTAGATAATCTGTCTAATTCTCATGAAGGAGTCGTTGATGGTATTGAGAAAATTACAGGAATACGTCCCGCATTTGAGAAAGCAGACTGTTGTGATATGTCTGCCATGGAACGCATTTTCGTTAAATATCCAGATATTGAGGGAATCATTCACTTTGCAGCTTCCAAGGCTGTTGGTGAAAGCGTGGAGAAACCTCTTCTTTATTATCGTAATAATATTGTGAGTCTTGTCAATTTGTTGGAACTGATGCCTAAGTATCATGTCAAAGGTATTATCTTTTCCTCAAGTTGTACAGTATATGGTCAACCAGACCCGGAGAATCTGCCAGTGACAGAGGATGCGCCTATCAAACCGGCAGAAAGTCCTTATGGAAACACAAAGCAAATTAATGAGGAGATTATTTGCGATGATATCAATAGTGGTGCCCCTATTAAGGCAATATTGTTACGCTATTTCAATCCGATAGGTTCTCATCCCTCTGCAATCATAGGAGAGTTACCTAATGGTGTACCTATGAACCTGATACCTTATGTGACTCAGACAGCAATGGGTATTCGTGAGCAATTGAAAGTCTTTGGTAATGATTATAATACTCCAGATGGTACCTGTATTCGTGATTACATCTATGTAGTAGACTTAGCCAAAGCTCATGTAAAGGCAATGACTCGTGTATTGGATACCGATAGTGACAAGTTAGAAGTGTTTAATATTGGTACAGGTCATGGTTGTTCGACGAAAGAGATTGTTGACGCATTCCAGAAAGCTACAGGAGTTAAGCTGAACTGGACTTACGCCCCACGTCGTGCTGGTGATGTGGAGAAGGTTTGGGCAAATCCGGAAAAGGCTAATAATATCCTTGGTTGGAAAGCAGATACATCTCTTGAAGATACTCTGAAGAGTGCTTGGAACTGGCAAAAGAAACTCCGTGAAGAAGGTATTCAATAAAGAAAGATATAAAACCAGTCTTTTATGACTGTGTTTTTATTTTGTGTTTGTGTTGTTATGGGCCCCCGATGCGAATCGAGGGCTCATTCTATCAAAAACGAAGAAGATGAATGAGAATCTATTGGAACAACTGAATAATGGGCAACGTGCAGCCGTAGAATATTGTGACGGACCACAACTGGTAATAGCAGGTGCTGGTTCCGGTAAGACTCGTGTGCTGACATATAAGATAGCCTATCTGTTGCAACAGGGAATGAATCCTTGGAATATCCTTGCCCTTACTTTCACTAATAAGGCTGCAAGGGAAATGAAGGAACGTATTGCGCGTTTGGTAGGTGAGGAACGAGCCCGTTATCTTCAAATGGGTACTTTCCATTCTGTCTTTGCTCGTATCCTAAGAACAGAGGCTCAAGTGTTGGGATTTCAGTCTAACTTTACAATTTATGATCAAAGTGATTCCCGTTCTTTGGTGAAGAGTATTATCAAGGAGATGCAATTGGATGACAAGACCTATAAGCCAGCCAGTGTTGCTGACCGTATCTCGATGGCGAAGAATCATTTGCTACTTCCGCAGGCATATGCACAGAGTGGATGGGCGACAGATGATGCGCAACATAAGCGTCCTGCAGTAAAAGATATATATATAAGGTATAGTGAGCGTTGCAGACAGGCTAATGCTATGGACTTTGACGATCTTCTGGTGTACACATATCTTTTATTTAAACAACATGAAGACATTTGTCAGAAGTACATAGAGCGTTTTCAGTATGTTTTGGTCGATGAGTATCAGGACACCAACTATGCCCAACAGGAGATTGTTGTATTGTTGACGAAAGCACATGGACATATTACTGTCGTTGGAGATGATGCTCAGAGTATCTATAGTTTCCGTGGGGCTAATATCGATAACATCTTAGGTTTCCAAAAAAGATATGATAACGCAAAACTTTTCAAATTAGAACAGAACTATCGGTCAACTCAATTGATTGTTCAGGCGGCAAACAGTCTGATACGTCATAACCAGCGACAAATACCCAAGAATGTATTTAGTGAAAACGATTATGGAGAGAAATTGACATTAAAACCTGCCTATAGTGATAAGGAGGAGGCGATGATAGTTTGTAATGATGTCAAATGTATCAAAAGAAAAGAACAGTGTCGGTATAGTGACTTTGCCATATTATATCGAACTAATTCTCAAAGTCGTTCCTTTGAGGAACAGATGCGCAAAGACGGCATACCATATCGTATTTATGGAGGACTGAGTTTCTACCAGCGCAAGGAGATTAAGGATATCATAGCCTATTATCGGGTGGTTTCTAATCCTAACGATGAAGAGGCTATGCGACGTATTATTAATTATCCGACTCGCGGAATTGGTGATACTACTGTCAATAAAATTACGGAAGTTGCAAATATACATAACGTGAGTCTATGGATGGTGATTTCTCAGCCAGCGCTTTTTCATCTTGATGTGTCAAAAGGAACAGCGGCGAAACTGGATGCGTTTCGTCTGTTGATAGAAGGATGGACTCATCGTATTGAAAAGGAAGATGCTTATGAACTTGGCCATGCTATTATCATGGAGAGTGGAATCAGTAAGGACATATATAGTTCAAGTCTTCCTGAAGACTTGTCACGTCAGGAAAATCTTGAAGAGTTTCTGAGTGGAATGCAGGATTTTGTGGAAGGACGTAAAGAAGAGAATATGGGAGATCAGATTTCTCTAAGTGATTTCCTTCAAGAGGTAGCGTTATTGACAGACCTTGATAGTGATAGTGGCGATGCTGATGATAAGGTGACATTGATGACAATTCATAGCGCTAAGGGACTGGAGTTCCCAACGGTGTTTGTTGTAGGTTTAGAGGAGAACATATTTCCTTCTCCTCTGTGTACAAATTCTATGCGAGAGTTAGAGGAGGAACGTCGTTTGTTGTATGTCGCCATTACCCGTGCGGAAAAGCATTGTATCATGACTTGTGCCCAGAATCGCTGGCGTTATGGGAAGATGGAATATGATACTCCTTCTCGTTTTATCAAGGACATAGATCCAGGTCTTTTGTTTGTGGATTCGGAAGGAGGCAGTAGCATTATTCCATCTTTGAATAGTCGTTCATCATCGCGTATACAGAGTCCAAGACCCAGTGCAACAATTTTGGGAGGTCCGAAACCTCGTTTTGTGCCCTTACGAGAGGAAACACCAAAGCCTTCATCGTCTGTTGGTGATGCTGGATTAAAAGAAGGAAATGTGATAGAACATCAGCGCTTCGGTGTCGGTAAAGTCATCAAGATAGAAGGAATGGGAGAGAATCAAAAGGCAACTGTGGAGTTTAAAAATGCTGGTACCAAACAGTTACTCTTGAAGTTCGCCAAGTATAGGATTATCGGATGAACTAAAACTAAAGAGCCTCATCTTCAGGTCTTTCCGGAAGGTGAGGCTTATTTTTGGGCAGGTGCTTCTTCTTACGAAGGTATGCTGCCTTTTTGGCTTCATACTCCTCATAATGTTTCTCTAAGAAGTTGTCAGCCATTAATGTGTCTTATTGTAGATAATACTGATTTTAATGGGCTCGTGTTGATTCTTAGCACCACCAATCAGTCGTGTACTGGTAATTGACATCTCATGATTAACGGCACTGATGGTACCTCCAGAAGAAGTAGATGTCATTGTCGTTTTTACAGGAACAAGTACAACTTTATTCCAATTAGGATGTTCTGTTGTGTAATTGGCACCTCCCTTTTCTTTGTTATTATACATCAGGTTAATGATACCTGAAATGTTGGTATATGTATAGGAATTGTATTTGGTGCTTAATGTCGCAAGATACGATGATGTGTTATTGGGTATATTATGGTTATCGAAGAATGACTCAAGACTGTCCCTATGTACCATAAGGAGATTCGTTGGGTCTTTCAATAACTTATCAGTTAATTCACTCTTGTCATTCATCTTATGGAAAACAACTTTGGCAGATGTGATCGTGTCATTCTCATGCCCTTTCTTAATGTCATCAACAGGCAGGGTAACCTCAGTGAATATTCCTGCAGGGGTTTTCAGGTATGTCCATTCATCATTTGCCGCCAACGCATCAATGACCATCTTATTGTTTGTTATACGTGTTGTCTGCAATACCTCCTCTGTTCCATGAAATTCGGTTTTGAAATTAGTCTCCTTACCGTCTTTCATGATTCTATAATAAGTAATCAGTCGGGTGTCTACGATTTCAGTCATCAATCCCAAACCATCGGTCGTCTTGATATAGAATCCAGGACATATGTTATGGATGAAAGTATAAAAATTCTTGTAATAATCAGGATGCTCAAAGAATTTGCGCATCAGGTAGGTTCCGTAATTTTTATACTCTTTCCCGTCTTTGTCCTTATATTGTTTTTTCAATGGAATCGTTATAGAGTAATACTGACCTGATGAAGTTTGATATATATTTCTAACGCTATCACTTAATTGGAGGTTTATAATACTATAAACAAGATTCTGCTTAATTCCGTCGGCTCTGATATAGCCCTCTTTTTCGGGATCAAAATCAGTATAATATTTTTTCCCTTCCTCAACAGGCTTGTCAAGTTCATATGCTGTAAGTTTCATGGCTGCTAATGAATCACCTGTGAAACTGTTGACCACAATCACAATAGCACATGAGTCTGCTACAACTTCTCCGCCTTCCCTGCTAATAATATCCTCCTTATCATAGAAGACACTCTCATTATTGTTTTCCAGCGTAGAAAATTGTGTCATATAGTCTTCTGTAATATAGGCACTGGTCTCTGGGTCTTTAATACGTCCCAGGTAACTATATGCACTGCGTGAAAGTATATGTTCAGCAATAATAGAACGTGAGGTTAAATCAAAAGTATCTGTAGCCATAGTAAACATGTCCGCTGTATCGGTCAAGGACTTTCCTATAGATGCTGTGTCCTCATCACATGAAGAGATTGTAATCATCGAAATTACAACCCCTGCTAATAATAGCATTTTTCTCATCATTGAAGTATTTGAGTCTAAATGATATATTATCCTTGTTAATCTTAATCTGTTTGTTCTTGGCATATCTGCGCATAGAATGCTTCATAAGCCTGTCCGAAATCCTCACCAGGATATTTCAGAGTGGGGATATTGTTCGCTTGGGCATATTTCAGCAAATCCTTATCGACGTTCTTATGGGCGGCAATAACGCCATCGCTATAGTCAATAGCGAGTTTTCCCAAATCCTCAAAACTAAAGTCGTCGTTGTATTTATTCAGCAAGTCTGCCTTTGCCTCCCTGAATTCTACACATTTCTTGAAATTGCTTCCAAGGTTGGAGTTTAGGCTCTTTGTGAAGAGTGATGTTACAACTTTCGTGTTAGCAAAAGAAGGCTCTTCGTGATAGGCTGTCTTAATATATAGGGGTATGACGGCCCCCATCCATCCCTGGACATGAATGATATCTGGAACCCAACGTAGTTTTTTTACTGTTTCCAATACGCCACGGGCAAAGAAAATAGCACGTTCTCCATTGTCAGAATAATCTGCTCCTTTCTCATCCATCGTCATCTGACGCTTAGAGAAATAGTCCTCGTTATCGATAAAATACACTTGAATACGGGTCTGGGCTATAGATGCGACTTTGATGATGAGAGGATGGTCTGTATCATCAATGATTAAGTTCATGCCAGATAGACGGATTACCTCATGTAACTGACCACGACGCTCGTTAATGATTCCCCATTTAGGCATAAATGTACGAATCTCGTGACCGTTCTCCTGCATGACCTGCGGGAGCGCTTTACCCATCAGCGAAAGTTCGCTTTCAGGTACATAAGGAATAATCTCTTGGTTGATGAACAGAATCTTCTTTGCCATATCGATATTTTTTAGCACTGCAAAGGTACGAAAAATAATTCACAAAAGCGCAGAATCGTGCATATTTAAGGATTTTTAGTCACGAATTTGGCATATTTTTATGATATTTTTTCCTTATTTGATAAAAATGTTGTTATTTTGCACCCGATTTGTATATACGAACCAGATAAAGATGAAAGTATTCAATAGGATTGTAGACCTTCAGAATCAACTTTTTGAAGATCGCAAGCAAGGAAAAGAAATAGGTTTTGTGCCTACCATGGGAGCACTCCATGAAGGACATGCCTCATTGGTAAAACGTAGTGTGAAAGAGAACGGGATAACGGTAGTTTCTGTATTTGTCAATCCGACACAGTTTAACGACAAGAATGACTTAAAAAATTATCCCCGTACATTGGATGCAGATTGTGAACTGTTGGAAAAATGTGGTGCCGATTATGTTCTGGCTCCTTCAGTAGAAGAGATGTATCCAGTGCCTGATACTCGTCAGTTTGAGTATCCTCCAGTTTCTACAGTGATGGAAGGTGCGCATCGTCCCGGACATTTCAATGGTGTCTGTCAAGTGGTAAGTCGTTTGTTCTATATCGTAAAACCCACTCGTGCTTATTTCGGAGAAAAAGACTGGCAGCAGATTGCTGTCGTGAAAGCAATGGTTCGCCATCTTGGTATTCATGTTCAGATAGTGGAGTGTGACATTGTTAGAGATAAGGACGGACTGGCAAAGAGTTCTCGTAATACGTTGTTGGCTCCAGAGGAGAGAGCAATTGCACCGACCATCTATAAAGCATTAAAAGGAAGTGTGAAATATGCTAAGAATCATACTGTTAAGGAGACGCACGATAAGGTTGTTGAAGATATAAATAGTGTAGATGGCTTAGATGTCGAGTACTTCTCTATTGTAGATGGGAACACCTTACAAGATATCAATAATTGGGAGGATTCTCCCTATGTAGTTGGGTGTATTACTGTCTATTGTGGTAAGACTCCAATTCGTTTAATTGACCATATAAAATATAAAGAGGTATGATGATAGAAGTACTGAAATCGAAAATCCATTGTGTCACAGTTACGGAATCTAACCTTAACTATATGGGGAGTATTACCATTGACGAGGATTTGATGGATGCTGCCAACTTGATAGCAGGTGAAAAGGTTCAGGTATTGGACAACAACAATGGAGAACGTTTTGAGACCTATATTATTAAAGGAGAGCGGGGTAGCGGTTGTATTTGTCTGAATGGTGCTGCTGCCCGTAGAGTACAGGTCGGCGACGTGATAATCATAATCTCTTATGCTATGATGGACTTTGAGGAAGCAAAACAATTTAAACCTCATGTGTTGTTCCCGAAAGCAGGAAATAAGCTATAACAAAATAAGCCGCCCAACAAAGAGCGGCTTATTTATTTAGTTATTAGCAATTGACTATTAGCTTATTCGATAACCACCAGTGCATCGTCTTCCATGACGGTCTGTCCGGGTTTTACACAGATAGCGGTAATCTTTCCAGCCTTCTCAGCTTCGATATTGTTAGCCATCTTCATGGCCTCCAAAACGAGAACCGTATCACCAGCATTGACTTCGTCACCGACATTGACACAGATTTCTGTGATGACACCAGGAAGGGGAGCCTTGATAGCATTGTTCGTATTGATATTGGCAGTAGCCTCGGAGTTCTCAGAATTATCTGAGCTTTCTGCTGCAACAGGCTTGCGAACCACTACCTTTTTCTCCTCTACGGGCTCTGGTTCCATTTCCACTTTGTACTCCTCACCATTCACGGTGACAGTGGCTGTGTTTTCGGCGATATCGCCAATGATTACCTCATATTGGTTACCATTAATGGTATATTTATATTCCTTTTTCATAGTAATGTTTATTTATGGATGTTCTGTCATTGTCTGGGCATAACCGTTCCACTGTGTATGTTTCTCCTGAATCGTGATGATGCCAGGCTCTTTGTCGTGGATGTTATTCCCCTTGAACTCGTAAAGTGCCATTGCGATGGATGCATATACTTCGTTCTTCATAAGCATCACTTTTTACATAGGAATATTACCGTGCTTCTTTGCAGGCAGTGCGTCGCGCTTAGTGGCTAACTGAGCGAGTGCACGGCAGATGCGGAAACGCGTGTTACGAGGCTCGATGACATCATCGATATAACCGTACTTGGCAGCCTGATAAGGATTAGCGAAAAGTTCATTGTACTCTTCCTCCTTCTCAGCGATAAATGCCTTCACGTCCTCGCCAGCCTCTTTCTTTGCCTTGGCTTCCTTTGCATAGAGAACAGCTGCAGCACCAGAGGCACCCATTACTGCAATCTCAGCAGATGGCCATGCGTAGTTAAGGTCAGTATGCAACTGCTTGGAACCCATCACAATGTGGGAACCACCGTATGACTTACGCAGAGTAACGGTAATCTTGGGAACAGTAGCCTCTCCGTATGCATACAGCAACTGGGCTCCATGCAGGATGACAGCGTTGTACTCCTGACCTGTTCCTGGCAAGAATCCAGGAACGTCTACCAGTGATACGATAGGAATATTGAAGGCGTCGCAGAAACGTACGAAACGGGCACCCTTACGAGAAGCGTTTACATCAAGTACACCTGCATAGCATGATGGCTGATTAGCGACAATACCTACACTCTGACCATTGAAACGTGCAAAGCCTACAATAATGTTCTTTGCAAACTTAGGCTGTACCTCAAAGAACTCATTGTCGTCAACGACAGCGCTGATAACTTTGTACATATCGTATGCCTCGTTGGGGTTCTCTGGGATAATCTCGTTCAGAGAGTCCTCCAGACGGTCAATGGGGTCTGTACACTGTTTACGTGGAGCCAACTCCATATTGTTGGATGGAATATAGCTCAATAAGGTCTTCAGCATCTCAACAGCCTCTTCCTCTGTCTTGGCAGTAAAGTGTGTTACGCCAGACTTGGATGCATGTACGCTGGCACCACCGAGGTGCTCTTGGTCGATGTCCTCGCCAGTAACGGTCTTTACAACTTTCGGACCTGTGAGGAACATATAAGAAGTACCTTCCATCATCAGTGTGAAGTCGGTGAGGGCAGGGGAGTATACGGCACCACCTGCACAGGGACCGAAGATACCACTGATCTGTGGGATTACACCAGAGGCAAGGATGTTACGTTCAAAAATCTCAGCATAGCCAGCAAGGGCGTTGATACCTTCCTGAATACGGGCACCACCAGAGTCGTTGATACCAATGACAGGAGCTCCCATCTTCATGGCCATATCCATCACTTTACAGATTTTCTGACTCATGGTCTCTGACAGAGAACCTGCATGTACAGTGAAATCCTGTGCGAAGATGAATACCAGACGACCGTCAATAGTACCGCTACCTGCTACAACACCATCACCGAGGAATTGTTTCTTTTCCATGCCGAAGTTATGACAACGATGTTCCTTGAACATGTCATACTCTTCGAACGAGCCTTGATCAAGCAGCATCTCGATACGCTCACGTGCAGTATACTTTCCTTTGTCGTGCTGCTTCTGTATTGCTTTCTCACCACCACCGAGACGAGCCTGTTCACGCTTCTCGATGAGTTGTTTGATTTTTTCTAATTGCTTACTCATAATGATATTAATGTTCACAAAGTTCAGTTAATATACCTGCTGTTGATTTCGGATGCAGGAAGGCGATATTCAGGTTCTCGGCACCCTTGCGAGGTTTCTCGTCAATCAGACGGACACCCTTCTCGCTGACTTCAGCAAGTGCGTTGGCAACACCATCTTCTACGCAGAAGGCTACATGATGTACACCTTTGTTACCCTTGTCAAGCCACTTCTGAATGGTACTCTCAGGAGATGTCGGCTCCAGCAGTTCCAGTTTTACCTCACCACACTTCAGGAAGGCGGTCTTTACTTTCTGATCCTCTACCGTTTCAACGGCATAACACTTCAAACCCAGCACGTTTTCGAAGTACGGCAGGCTCTCTTCAATGCTCTGGACAGCAATGCCCAGATGTTCAATGTGTGAAATTTTCATATTTTAATAAATTGAGTTTAGAATTACTAAGGTGCAAAGTTACAAAATAATAATGGATAAACGGTAATTGACGATAGAGAATTAAAGATTATTAAAACTCGACAATAACCTTTCCGTTGATTTGTCTACCGGTCAGGTAATTTGGAACGGCAAATTGTTTGTTGGTGACATCGGTTACCCAATAGTAACTGTTGACATTGGAGATACCGAAGATATTCAGTCCGTCAATACCCAACCAAACCCTTCTGATACCGAAGGAAGAACGATCCTCATGACGATAGGCAAGGTAACTCATTCCGATATCTACACGCTTATATGCAGGGGCACGGAACTGTTGGTATTCCAATCCACGGTGTGGAGCACCGAAGGGAAGACCGTCTGCAAAGGCAAGTTTCAGTGCCATCTTCCATCGATCCGTACCAGGGAAGTAGTCGGTGAAGTGTAGATTAACGCCCCATCTTTGGTCGGTAGGTAGTGGAACCCTGATACCATTGATAGTCTGACGCGTACTCATAATCGAGAAAGTCAACCAAGAGTCAGTGCCAGGCACAAACTCTCCGTAGAGTTTCAGGTCAATACCAGCCGCATAACCTTTCGCCATATTCTGTCCGTAGTACACCACTTTCATATTTTGTACATTATACGGAACGAGGTTGTTTAAGATTTTATAATACGCCTCTGCCGTGAATCGGAAGGGACGGTCAGCCAATCGGAAACGGTAGTCGAAGGCTCCCACGATATGGATGGACCGTTGGCTCTTGATATCTTCATTCAGGGTGACAATGGTTTTTCCGTTGATAGTAGTTGTGTCACGCAGTTCTTTATAGAAGGGAGCTTGATAGTAGATACCAGTAGAGAGGCGGAATGTCATGTTTTCATTAAAACCAGGAGTCAGGGCGAGTGAGACTCGTGGTGAAATAATCGTCTCTTTGTTATAACTCCAGTTGGCAAGTCTCACACCAAAGTTCAGGGTCCACAGGTTAGGTTTCTCGGCAGAACCTGTCTGAAAACGGTAGGTATCTTGCAGGTAAGCCTCCAGTCGGGTAGAGGATATCTTGTTTTTCGAGTCGAGTGAGTAAATGAGATCTAGTCGGTCTGGTTTATGCGGAATACTGTAGCCACTGGAATCGCGCATCTCATACTCTCGGGCATCCTCCTTAATCTCCTCCCATTTCATGGTGATGCCGCCTTCCAAGTCGTGTCTTTTTGTCTTGTGGTTGACGGTCAGTTTGATATTCTCTACATTGGCGGTGAGGTAGTTGCGGGCATGTTCCATATATGTTCCCACCCCTAAGTTCTCCGTTGTTTGTGTGTCGTCCAACCAATACTGTCCTTGGATATCATAGGTTTCCTGTTCTTTGGTATGGAAAGCAGCTGCCTGTAACTTCACGTGTGTCATCTCCGTAGGATGGTAGGTGATAGACGCTGTCCCGAAGAGCGTGCGGAAGATATCTTTCTCCTGTCCGTCGAAATAGACCTTGAATGACTTTACATCTTGCATGGTTCCGAAAGAGGTCTCACGGTCACTGGGTGTGAAGTTATAATGGTTCTCCGAGATATTACCGATAATCTCCAAGTCCCATCGTTTGTTAGGATGCCATGTGATATAGGTCTGATAGTCGAGGAAGTTCGGTTTGTATTCACCTTTTGTCTCCAACGAGCCTAACAGATAACGGTTGGTCTTATAGCGCAAACCATGACTCATCGAGAATTTCTTATTGCCATAACCCAGGAACACACTGCCACCCAAGAGCGATGCTTGCAGAACACCCTCTAAACGGGTTGGCTTGCGATATTGGATATCCAGTACACTCGACATCTTGTCACCATACTTCGCTTCGAAACCGCCTGAAGAAAATAGAATCTTCTCCACCATATCACTATTGATGACAGAGAGTCCTTCCTGTTGTCCGCTACGAATAAGCAAGGGACGATAGACTTCTGTTCCGTTGAGATAGACAGAGTTCTCATCGAACGAGCCGCCTCTTACGTTGTATTGACTCGATAACTCGTTATGACTCGATACGCCTGCCTGTTGCTGCACCAGTTCCTCTACGGCATTACCCGTCGTGGAAGGAGTATGTTGGATATTCTTGACATCGAGTTGGTCTGTACCTGTTGTCTGCCGACGTCTCTCTGTGACAACCACCTCGTCGAGTTCCTTCATGGGATGTAGGGTGACAAGCAGTCGTTGTTTACTTCTCGGATTGCGAAGTACACGGGTTAGTGTTTGATAGCCAATCATAGAGAATTTCACGACGACAGAGTCTGCTGATGTCAGTGTCAGTGAGTATTCGCCTTTTAGGTTTGCTACCGTTACTTTTCCTTGTTCCAGACAACTGACAGTAGCCAATTCAATGGCATTGCCTTCTTCGTCACTGACAGTGCCGGAAAGCGTGAACGACTGCGCATGAAGCAACGTGCTACCCATGAGCAGCAAAGATATAGTGAGAATATAGTATTTTAATTTCATCACAATAAATAACGCACAACTTCCCCGTTTATTGTGAATTCTCCCTCATTCTCTCCACCACCAAGAGGCGAGAGAGTTGATCCAACGGATACTGATACGGAACCATCTGTATGCCGTAACCTCTTTGCCTCCAAAACTCAGGATGAAGTCACGATAGGGGTGTTTACGGAAAGGAAGACCTACGTCGATGAAACGGAAATGTTCCATCTTCTCCTCATGTGCGTTTTTGATGGCATTCCAAATAGTTACGGCATTGGGATGCAGCATCGGATAACTCTTTCGGCGCGAGGCAGAGTACCACAAATACAGGTCGCCTTCGGAATGTACACAGGCACAGCATCCAATCACTTTCTCATGGTATTTTGTGATAAACAGTCTGCATCGCTGACTCTTCATCATTCCTCGGAAGAATGCATCGTCAGGCAAGTAACGACGAGGCTTCAGCCAATTGTGACGGCGCAATAGTTTAGAGAACTGCCTGAACTCCTCTTCCGTCTCTACGAGTTTGGTGAAAGCCCCACGCTCCTGAGCTGCTTCTACGCGTCTCAATTGCTTATCGGTGATACGTTCCTCTGGTGTCCGTGAGTGCAGCGAGTTATGAATGCTCATCCATTTCACGTGGAAGTAACCCAAGCGCTTCAGGTCCTTATAACCGAACATTTTCTGTGAGAGGTGACTAAATTCGATATAAAGACTGCGGTTTTGCAGACGTTCCGTGATGGCTTCAGCCATAAGTCCGAAGAGGTACTGTTCGTTATACTCCTCGTCCGTATGATGATAGACGCCTTCTCCCATCACCCTGACATGCATATATATATAAGGTGGAAGCCACGAACGCCTGTAGCGCATGATGGCGAGCATGTGAGACACTACCTGTCCATCAGCGTCCGTCACCACTGCCATATAAGGCTTCAGGCGTGGTGTCTTCTCACAGAGTTCCATCAGTTCAGGGCTGTGGAAATAGTTGCCCTCCAAGATGGAAGGCAACTCAGTGGATGTGTTATAGATAGTGACTTTCAACTCTCTCATGCGATATGGATTGTCTTAGCGGACCACTTGTGTAAACTCAGGCTTGGCACCTTGCTCTTTTCCTACGGTGACGTAGATGGTAGAAGTAGACTCTCCTCCGTCAAAGCCACGGCCCTTCACAATAAACTTATAGTCGATGCTGTCGTCCGTCGTGCGCTTTCCTGCTGTCTCAGGAGTACCGAGCGGGAACTGATAACTGGAGCAGGCGGCATCGAAGAGTGCCTTCTCTTCATCAGAAACAGGCTTCTGCTCTGAGTAATCGGGCAGGGGAGCAATGGCTCCTTCTTTGTATCCGTTCTCTTTCAGGAAACGGTCCAACTCTTTAGGTGCAGCAGCTACACGTGCCGTGCGAACACCATAACCCTCTTTGATAGTGGCTTTAGGTAGTGCTTTCTTCAGTGCATCTGTTGAAGTGTTCAGTCCGCCGCTGCCAAAACTGCAGAATGGTACGATCGTCTTTCCTGCGAAATCGTTCTCTTTGACGAGTGTAACGATAGGGTTGGCATAAGTGCCGAACCAGATAGGATAGCCGAGGAAGATGATGTCATAGTCGGCAATCTTCTTCTGAATGGGTTTGATGGCAGGCCATTCGCCACTCTGCATCTCGCGCTGTCCGCGTTGTATCGTCTCTTGGAAATTACCTGAATAAGGCTCTACGGCCTCGATGCTCTCAATGTCGGCATTCAGTTGTTTCTGCAACTCCTCTGCTACAGTCTTAGTAGTACCAGTCTCTGAATAATAGAGCACCAACATTTTTTGTGCATAACTTGTTGTAACGGCTGTCATAACTGCAATCAATAATAATAGTTTCTTCATATTTGTCATCAGTTTTTATTTATGAGTGTATGTATTTATAGTCTTGTTCATCTCCGAACTCGACTGCGAAGATACGAATATTTTTTTGAACTACAAAAAATCGCATAAAAAAACGCATGATCTTCACAGACCACATCTGTCAGGGACCTGTCACATGATACATTCGAAGAAGTGCTTCATCGCAGCACCGAGTTCGTCAAGGACGGCCACTACGTCACTTCGCTTCACACTGGCCTGTGTCTGGATGAAGTCTGCCAACTGCTTCGTTCCTACGAAAGTCTTGTCATAGATGGCACGTGCGAAGTAC
>CADCEW010000033.1 GCA_902800585.1 uncultured Prevotellaceae bacterium | reverse complement strand
GTGCATTGGAATTAATGAATCAATAAACTCAGATATGAAAAAAATCCTGCTAACCTTATTATTATCAACTACGCTCTGGACAGCGGAAGCGCAAGAAAAGCTTTGGTATAACAAACCTGCGACAAACTGGCTGGAGGCATTGCCCATTGGTAACTCCCATTTGGGTGCGATGATATATGGACAGACAGACGGTGAGACCATCCAACTGAACGAGGAAACTTTTTGGAGTGGCTCACCTCACAACAATAACAGCCCTGAGGCGAAGGTACATCTGCAAGAGGTACGTGACTCTATTTTTGAAGGTAAGGAAGAAGCGGCACATACCATCCTTGACAAGTATTTCTTCAAAGGTCCTCACGGCATGCGCTTCTTGCCGTTGGGTAGACTGGAATTATATGGTGGCATTGATTTCGAACAAACCTCCCATTTTCGTCGTGAATTGAATCTGGAAGATGCCGTTTGTACCACAACTTTCAAAAACAATCTGAATGGCGTTACCTATACGCGCGAAGTCTTTGCCTCACAAGCCGACAATGTCATCGTGATGCGTCTGAAGGCAGACAAAAAAGGTAAATTGGACTTCTCGTTAGCCCATTGGTGCTCGGGACTCAAGAACAGTAGTCATGTGAAAGACGGAGAATTAGTAGCTACCGTTCAGAACGTAGAGCAAGAAGGAATCCCAGGTGGACTGACTGCAGAAATCCGTGCCTTGGTAAAGAGTGACGGTCAATGGGATAACACACCTGATATGATAGTAGTTAAAGGTGCTACTGAGGCAACCATCTATATCACTGCTGCCACTAATTTTGTAAATTATCAGGATATTAGCGGTCATCCTTCAGAAATAACCCAACAGACCATCGCCTCTGTCAGCGACAAGAACTACAAGGAGTTGTATGCTCGTCACCTGAAGAAATACCAAGAGCAATATAATCGTGTCAGTTTGTCGTTAGGTGGAATGGATGCCTCAGACCTTCCCACAGACCAACGCTTGGCTCATTTTGCTGGCAGCAAGGATTGGGGTATGGTATCACTGATGTTCCAATATGGACGTTATCTGCTCATTTCGTCTTCCCAGCCAGGAGGACAGCCTGCCAACCTGCAAGGCGTATGGAATGATAAACTCAATGCACCTTGGGATTCAAAGTACACTATCAATATCAATGCCGAAATGAACTACTGGCCTGCTTTGGTGGGTAATCTTGCAGAGACGCAGCAACCCTTGTTCTCGATGATTCGTGACCTGAGTCATACGGGTGCAGAGACAGCTCAGGTAATGTATGGTTGTGGTGGATGGGTAGCCCATCATAATACAGACCTGTGGCGTGTAGCTGGTCCCATCGACGGCACCACATGGGGTATGTTTCCAACAGGTGGAGCCTGGCTGACGACTCATCTTTGGCAACATTATTTGTTTACTGGTGACAAGCAGTTCCTACGTGAGAATTATCCTATAATGAAAGGGGCAGCCGACTTCTTGTTGGATTATATGCAGCGTCACCCTAAATATGGATGGCTAATGACAGTACCTACCGTCTCTCCAGAACATGGTCCCATGGGTAAGCAAACCACAGTGACCGCAGGTTCCACGATGGATAATCAGATAGTATTTGACGTATTGTCGAATACCTTGAAGGCGATGAATGTATTAGGAGAGAACGATGAGGCATATGCCCAGAGACTCCAACAGGCCATCAGTCAGTTGCCTCCTATGCAGATAGGACGCTATGGTCAATTGCAAGAATGGTTGCAAGATGGGGATGATCCCAAAGATGAGCATCGTCATATCTCCCATCTTTATGGACTTTATCCTTCCAATCAGATATCCCCTTATTCTCATCCAGAACTTTTTGCCGCAGCAGCCAACACATTGAATCAACGTGGCGATATGGCAACGGGATGGAGTTTAGGTTGGAAGATTAATTTTTGGGCACGTATGTTAGACGGCAATCATGCTTTCCGAATCCTTTCTAATATGCTGCATCTGCTGCCCGATGACTCGCAGATGAGGGAATATCCTGACGGGCGTACCTATCCGAACTTGTTTGATGCCCATCCACCTTTCCAGATTGATGGAAACTTCGGATGTGCTGCAGGTATTGCTGAGATGTTGTTGCAGAGTCATGACGGAGCCGTTCATCTGTTGCCTGCCCTACCTGATGTATGGTCGGAAGGAAAAGTAAGGGGTTTGCGAGCTCGTGGTGGCTTTGAGGTCAGCATAGAATGGAAAGAAGGTACTTTACAACAAGCAGAGATACTTTCTACCATTGGTGGTGTCCTCCGTATCCGTTCCTATGTCCCCTTGAAAGGCAAAGAATTAAAAGATGCAAAGGGTGCTTGTCCAAATGCGCTCTATGCCCCTGCATTGATCAAAAATCCTTTGCTATCTGAAGAACTCAAAGAAGTTCCTTCCCTTGCTGTCCGCAAAATCTATGAATACGATATTGCGACACAGCCTGGAAAGCGTTATTCCTTTGTTGCTCTGACGAAATAGATAATCAAAAGGATATACGCTACAAGAGAGAGTAGTTCACTCAGAGGATTACTCCACCATTCCGCGTAGTCAAACTGGATACCACTGAAGCGTAACAAAGCACTGATGACTCCCATCAAAGCACCGCCGGCTATGAAGCCTGAGGCGATGAGATTACCTTTCTCACCACGTTTTTTGTTGATGGTTTCGTCTTTACTACGAGTGGTGACGTACCAGTTGACGGCTCCGCCTATCACCAAGGGTACATTGAGTTCTAGAGGAATGAACATACCCAAGGCAAAAGCAAGAGCGGGAACTTTACATAGCGTCAGGATGATAGCGATAGCGGCACCAATGGCATACAAAATCCAAGGAGCACCGACTCCGTTCATCAATGGATCAATGACGGCAGCCATTGCATTGGCCTGTGGAGCAGCAAGAGTACCCGAGGCAAAACCATAAGTCTCGTTGAGCAACATCATCACACCACCAACAGTGGCAGCAGATACCAGTGTTCCTAAGAATTTCCATGTCTCCTGTTTCTTGGGTAACGTATCTGTCCAATAACCAATCTTCAAGTCGGTAATGAAAGAACCTGCCATGGAGAGTGCCGTACACACCACACCACCCATGATAAGTGCAGCCACCATTCCGCCCGTTCCTTTCAGTCCTACAGCAACCAAGACAACAGAAGCAAGAATCAGTGTCATCAGTGTCATGCCCGATACAGGATTCGAACCTACAATAGCAATGGCATTAGCAGCTACTGTCGTAAACAAGAAAGCAATGACAGCTGTCAGGATAATAGCAACAGCAGCAAATAATAGATTGCCATCCATCACCCCAAACCAGAAGAAAAGGAAGGTTATCAAGAGGGTAATAACAGAGGCAATAGCAATGAACTTGAAAGGCAGATCTTGAGAAATCGGAAAACTCTGATTATTCTGATTACTCTGATTATTCTGAGAACCCACTAATCCTACCGCACTCTTAATAACACCCCATGACTTGATGATACCGATGATACCTGCCATCGCAATGGCTCCGATACCGATAGACTTACCATATGAAGTGAAGATTTGTTCAGGTGACATATCACCTACAGTCGTCGTGATGGCAGGATTCCATTGATTAAGTATGACGTCAGGGAAAACCAGTGCCATTGCCGGTACAAATATCCACCAGACAAACAGGGAACCGAGGGTAATGATTAGTGCATAACGGAAGCCTACAATATAACCTAAGCCCAATATAGCGGCACCTGTATTGTTCTTAAACACCAATTTTGCTTTCTCTGCAAGGTCTTCTCCATAAGGAATCATTCTACTAGTAACATTCTCGTTCCACCATCCAAAAGTGGCGATGACAAAATCATAGAGTCCGCCAATGAGACCTGCAAAGAGTAAGGGCCTAGCCTGACTACTTCCTTCATTACCACTCTTCAATACTTGTGTTGTTGCCGTAGCCTCAGGAAAAGGGAATTGCTCTTGTGGAGCCTCTACAAAAAATTTACGGAAAGGAATCAGGAACAGGATGCCAAGAACTCCGCCTAATAACGAAGCTATAAAGATTTTCAGGAAGTCGGCTGACATCTCTGGATATTTCGCCTGTAAGATATAGATGGCTGGCAGGGTAAAGATGGCACCTGCCACCACGGCTCCTGAACAGGCACCAATACTTTGAATGATTACATTCTCACGCAAGGCATTGGAACGTTTAGCAGCCGCAGAAACACCGACTGCAATGATAGCGATGGGAATAGCTGCTTCAAATACTTGTCCAACTTTCAATCCTAAATAAGCAGCTGCCGCTGAGAAAAGTACAGCCATCAGTATACCCCATGTGATTGACCATGTGTTTACTTCATTTCTTTGTTTCATATTGTTGCTTTTATTCGTTTTAGACCTTCTATTAAGCGATTTCTAGGACAGGCAATATTGATACGGATATAACCCTTTCCACTTTCTGTTCCATACATCGTCCCAGGATTTACCCAGACTTTACCTTTATTGAGCAGATGTTCACATAGTTGTTCGACAGGTTCACCCAAAGCAGAAACATCTATCCAGACCAGATAGGTGCCTTCCAATTTACAGACTTTGCATTGTGGCAACTCCTTGGAAAAGAAAAGATTAAGTATCTGATAATTTTGCCATAAGTATTGGTTTAATTCGTCTATCCATTCCTCACTCTCGTTATAAGCAGCCTTAACAGCTTCAGGGGCAAAGGGATTGACATCGCATACCTCATTGATATTGATAGCACGGTCAATACGGCGACGAATCTCTGCATCCTGGCAAATGATATTCGCTATTTGCAGTCCTGCGATATTAAACGACTTAGAGGGCGAGTTGAGAATGATGGCCTCAGAGTCTACGATACCCATTGGACAGAAATGGTATCCAGGCATGATGAGCTCACAGTGAATTTCATCACTAATGATGCGGACATGATGCTGATGACAGATGTCTCGCATTTGCTCTAATTCTTCCTTTGTCCAAACTCTTCCTGTAGGGTTATGAGGATTACATAGTAGGAAGACGGTTGTCTTCTCATCCGCACATTTTATCTCAAAGTCATTCCAGTCAATCTCAAAGGAATTATTTTTTCTTGCCAATTGATTCTCCAAGACCTCACAGCCGTTGTTGCGGATGGAAGAAAAGAAACAGTCAGAGCCTTAATGACACATGACATGGCAGGAACAACACCAGTAGTGTAGAGCATCCATTCCCGTTGAATGGTCCATCTATGACGGCGATTAAACCAGGAGATGACAGACTCATAATAATCGTCTTGCACAAAAGTGTAACCAAAGACAGGATGTTTGGCACGTTGCCTGATGGCTTCAAGGATAGCAGGAGCTACGGAAAAGTCCATGTCTGCAACCCAAAGAGGAATGACGTCGTTAAGACTTTCATCCCATTTCACACAACCAGTACCTCTCCTCTCAATGAGTTCGTCAAAGTTATATTTCATTTTCTTGTTTCAATCACACAATTATTTGGTTGCTGCACATTTTCGTCGATAGTAATCGAACCGATACTGTCAGCAATGATATGTCCACTGGTAGGATTCTTGATATTTTCAATATGTCCACGGATGTCTGCTTTTACTGTTGAGTATTCAAACATACGGTCACATGCCTTGTCTATGGTACAGTTCTCCAAGACAAGATTATCGGCATAGCAGAGTAGTTGTTCTCCTGCCAGATGACAATTGACGAGCCGTACATTCTTTGAGTGCCATGCAAGATACTCACCATCTAAGACAGAGTCATAGATAGTCACATTCTCACACTCCCAGAAGGAGTCCTTTGTCACAATTTTGGCATGGTGTACCTCCACGTTCTGACAATACTGGAACACATACTTCGAATCACTCTCCAGTCCGTCAACGTAGATATTCTTCGAGAACATAAACGGATAGGTTCCGCCATGCAGACAGACATTCTTCAGCCTCAGCCCGTCCACCTTCCAGAATGTCTCGTCAGCATCCAAGAGCTGCACATCCTCCAGTTCCACGTTTCTCATCTCACGGAAGAACTTAGGGGCATCAATACGACAACGACGCATCACGAGGTCGTTAGTGTACCAGATGGCAGATCGTGATCCTAATGCGAAATAACAATCCTCAATCAGTGCGCCATCTACATGCCACCAGGGATATTTGCCGTAGAAACGACAATCTTTTGCCTCTATGTGTTGGCATTGTTTGATACCACTTTCTCCGTCCGTAATTGTGATATGCTCCAACCTTAGGTCATGAGAAGCAAATAACGGACGTTCTCCACCAAATTCTAAGTCTTTAATTAGTTTCATGTTGTTTTTTGTTAGTACTCATGAGTGCAAAGGTACAAAAAAACCTGCAAGGCGCCATACTTTGCAGGATTTTTCTTTTTTCACACATTTCTCTTAAAAGAAAAAGAAGAAATAAGCGGCTGCCCATTCCTTGGGTACTCCTGATACCTTTCCGATACTGCTCCCATTTCCATTACGTACCGTACCGTCGCTTTCTACTTTTCCAATGCTGGAACCATTACCATTACGTACTGTACCATCACGATCTACTTTTCCGATGCTGGAGCCATTACCATTGCGAATAGTACCGTCTCTGTCAATCTTTCCGATGCTGGAACCATTACCGTTACGTACTGTACCGTCACTGTCAATCTTTCCGATACTGCTACCATTTCCATTACGAACAGTACCATTGCTTTCAATCTTACCGCAACTGCTACCGTTGCTGTTATAGACGGTCTGTGCACTTGCTCCAGATACCATCATCACCATCATAAAGGCGAATAAAACACGTAGAATCTTCATCTTTTCTCTCCTGTTTAGGGTTAATATCGGTGCAAAAATACAAAAAATAGTGTAACTGACAAATCTTTACTTAAAAAATCGTACCTTTGCATGCAAAATTAGGCCGAAAATGAAAAAGCTCTATATAGAGACCTACGGTTGTCAGATGAACGTTGCCGACTCAGAGGTCGTGGCAAGTGTCATGCAGATGGCTGGCTATGAGACCACAGAACAGTTGGAGGAGGCGGATGCTGTCTTCCTGAACACCTGCTCTGTGAGGGACAATGCCGAACAGAAGATCTACCACCGGCTGGAGGCACTTAGTGCAGAAAAGGTAAGAAGGGAGAAAGGTAAAAAAGTAAAAGACCAAAATCCTCTTATCATCGGTGTGTTAGGCTGCATGGCAGAACGGGTGAAGGATGACCTGCTGGAACATCATCACTGCGACCTGGTGGCTGGTCCTGATGCCTATCTCTCCCTGCCTGACCTGATAGCACAGGCAGAGACAGGACATAAGGCGATGAATATAGAGTTGTCGACTTCCGAGACCTATAAGGACATAGTGCCACAGCGGTTGCATGGAGCAAAGATTGGCGGTTTCGTCAGTATCATGCGAGGCTGTAACAATTTCTGTCATTATTGTATTGTACCCTATACTCGTGGCAGGGAGCGTTCAAGAGATGTGGAGAGTATTCTGCGTGAAGTGCGAGACCTCAGAGACCGTGGTTTCAAGGAGGTGACTCTGTTAGGGCAGAATGTAAACAGCTATCGTCTAGAAAAACTAGATTTTCCTGGACTTTTACGCCGTGTCGCGGAAGAGGCCCCTCAAATGCGCATCCGTTTCACGACCTCCCATCCAAAGGATATGAGTGACGAGACACTACGTGTTATTGCGGAGATGCCGAATGTCTGTAAACATATTCATCTGCCTGTACAGAGTGGCTCAGACAGGATCCTGAAACTGATGAACCGCAAATATACTCGTGAATGGTACATGGACCGTGTGGCAGCCATTCGTCGTATCATTCCCGACTGCGGACTCTCTACAGATATCTTTGTAGGCTATCACTCTGAAACGGAGGAGGACCATCAGCTTAGTTTAGACTTAATGCGTGAGGTTGGCTATGACTCTGCCTTTATGTTTAAGTACTCAGAGCGTCCAGGCACTTATGCTTCAAAGCATCTGCCTGATGATGTTCCTGAGGAGGAGAAGATTCGCAGACTCAATGAACTGATTGCTTTGCAGACGGAAATCTCCGCTCAACAGAATAAGAAAGACGAGGGAAAGGAATTCGATGTCTTGGTGGAAGGATTCTCTAAGCGCAGTCGCCAGCAAGTCTGTGGACGTACAGAACAGAATAAGATGGTGGTGTTTGACAAAGGCCGTCATCATATTGGGGAGACGGTGCGTGTGAAGATTATTAATAGTACAAGTGCAACCTTAATAGGAGAAGAGGTATGAAAGATTTTATGCAAGTGTTGAGGCGTTTTGTGATGCCTTATAAGAAATATGTTGTATTGTCGATACTCTTTAATATTCTGTCGGCATTGCTGAATATTTTTTCGTTTGCAGCAATTATCCCTATTTTGCAGATACTTTTCAAGACAGGCGATAATGTGGAGGTTAAGACTTTGATGGAATGGAGTGATGGTAGTTTCAAGGATGTTGCCATTAATAACATCTACTATTACATCAATCTTTATATCAATGAGGTGGGTTCTACTACAACACTGCTTTTCATAGGTCTATTCCTGATTATTGCCACTTTGTTAAAGACGGCAACTTATTTCCTAGCCTCCTCAAGTGTGGTACCTATCAGGACAGGTGTGGTGCGTGATATGCGCAACCAGCTCTATCAGAAGATTGTCGGTCTTCCTCTGGGCTTCTTCACAGAAGAGCGTAAGGGTGATATTATTGCCCGTATGACAGGTGATGTACAGGAGGTGGAGGTGAGTATCATGTCTTCATTAGACCTGATGTTCAAAAATCCTATTCTCATTATTTCTTATTTCACGACGCTTATTATTATCTCATGGCAATTGACTTTATTTTCTGTGGTTATCATTCCTCTCATCGGTTGGTTCATGGGTTGGATAGGTCGTAAGTTGAAGGCACAGAGTATCAAGGCGCAGTCGTTATGGAGTGACACGATGAGTGTAGTGGACGAGACATTAGGCGGACTTCGCATCATCAAGGCTTTCTGTGCAGAGGAAAAGATGCGTGAAAAGTTCAATAATATCAATACGACTTATCGGAGCAATATCATGCGAGTGAATATCCGACAGAACATCGGACATCCGTTGAGTGAGTTTTTAGGAACATGTATGATAGTTATTGTTCTGTGGTTTGGTGGGGTCTTGGTATTAAACAACCAATCATTGTCTGGTCCCACCTTTATTTATTATATGGTGATACTCTATTCCATTATTAATCCGTTGAAAGAAGTGTCAAAAGTGGGTTATAATATACCTAAGGGACTGGCTTCGATGGAACGTATCGACAAAATATTAATGGCAGAGAATACCATTAAGGAGGTGGCAAACCCCAAACATATCGCTTCCTTTGAGCATCAGATAGAGTTCCGTGATGTTTCCTTCCGTTATGGTGAAGCATGGATACTCCGTCATATTAATTTGATTATCCCAAAGGGTAAAACTATTGCTATTGTGGGACAGTCAGGTTCAGGAAAGTCGACAATGGTAGATCTTATTCCTCGTTATTATGATGTCCAGGAAGGTGAGGTCCTTATTGACAACATTAATGTCAAGGATCTGGGCATCCATGACTTACGCCAACTCATTGGCAATGTCAATCAAGAGGCTATTCTTTTCAATGATTCTTTCCGAAACAATATTTCGTTTGGTGTCGATAATGCCACTGAAGAGCAGATAGCCGAGGCAGCCAGAATAGCCAATGCTTACGACTTCATTATGCAGAGCGAACAGCAGTTTGATACCAATATCGGAGACCGTGGCGGTCGTCTTTCTGGTGGTCAGCGTCAGCGCATTTCTATTGCCCGTGCCATCCTAAAGAATCCGCCGATTCTGATTCTTGATGAGGCAACTTCTGCTCTTGACACAGAGAGTGAGCGCTTGGTTCAGGATGCGTTGGAGCGACTGATGAAGACACGTACTACTGTTGCTATTGCGCACCGTCTTTCTACTATTAAAAATGCGGATGAGATTTGTGTACTGCATGAAGGACAAATTGTGGAGCGTGGAACTCATGATGAGTTACTAAGCATCGATGGCTATTACAAGAAGTTGAATGACATGCAAACCCTTTAAGCATTGAAAGAGCGTGTACTATATTTGGTGAAGTTCTATGTGGCAACTCTGTTGTTCTTTTTGGTTGCCAAGATAGGGTTTATGCTCTATCATCATGGCGGGCATGACTTTACCTTTACGGATATGTTGCAAGTGTTGGGACATGGATTGTCATTGGACTTGAGTACCTCCCTTTATATACTTATCATTCCTTTTCTGTTGACTATCCTCTCATTGTGGATAAATCTGTCTCGTTGGATATTCAGGGGCTATTATATCATTATTGCTATTATCCTCTCTCTGGCTTTTGTGACAGACACCAGTCTTTATGAGTTCTGGCTGTTTAAGTTGGATGCCTCATGCCTGCAATATCTGGAAACACCTACAGAAGCCATGGCAAGCGTCAGCATGGTCTATATCCTCTTCCGTATCATATGTGTCCTCGTCATCGCAACTCTTTTTTATTGGATATACGACAAACTCACTACTCAAAGCCAAAAGCAAACAGCTCAAAGCCAAAAGCTGATAGCTACCCTTGTTGCTATACTTTTCATACCATTGATAATCATTGGTATTAGAGGCGGGTTGGACGAGTCGACGACGAATATCGGGCAGGTGTATTTCTCACAGAATCAGTTTTTGAACCATTCGGCCGTCAATCCAGTATTCTCTTTTATTGCTTCTTTTGAGAAGACAGCAAGCAATAACGTTTCCTATCGCTTTATGGATGACGATGAATGCCAGCATATAGTCAGTGAGCTATACCATACCCAGAGTATTGGCTCTGATACATTGCTGGCCACTCAGACACCTAATATTATCGTGATTCTCTTGGAAAGTTGCGGAGGACAGTTTACAGAGATTAGTGGGCGGACAGATATTACCCCCAACCTCAACCGTCTTGCGAGAGAAGGCATCTATTTCACTAATTGTTATGCCAACTCATGGCGTACAGATCGTGGAATGGTCTGCACTTTGAGTGGCTATCCGTCTTTCCCAACCATTTCGGTAATGAAGATTCCATCAAAGTCACGCACCCTTCCTAATATAGCTCGTACGTTGCAAGACGAGCGTGGTTATACAACCCATTATCTCTACGGTGGTGATATCAACTTCACTAATATGAGGAGTTATCTTGTTTCTGGCGGCTTTGCTGCTTTGACATGGAAAAATGACTATACGAAAGACGAGCAGGAAACTGCCAAATGGGGTGTTCGTGATGATATTACCTTTGAGACTCTCTATCAGTTGACCACCACCATGTCACAGCCTTATCTGATAGGCTATTCCACCTTGAGTAGTCATTCTCCCTGGGATGTGCCCATTCATCATTTTGATGATGAAGTTCTCAATGCATTCTATTACCTCGACCAATGTGTAGGCAACTTCATAGAGAGACTGCGAAAGAGCGACGCTTGGGATCATACCTTGGTAGTGATGCTGCCAGACCATGGTATTGTATATAATGGGCTTGACGAGTCTAACCCTCTATTGAACCATATCCCGATGATATGGGTAGGCGGAGCCGTCAAAGCTCCAAAACGCATAGAGCAGATTTGTAACCAGACAGATCTACCTGCTACGCTGTTAGGACAATTAGGCATCAACCATGACACCTATACTTTCAGTCGTGACGTGCTGAGTAAGACCTATACAAAGCCCGTCGCTATCCACACCTATGATGATGGTTTTACCATGACCGATAGTGTCTCTTTCGTCAACTATGATTTTATCAGCGACAGAGTCATCATCGAACAAGGCAAGAAGAATCCCCAGTTGTTATTATGGGGTAGAGCTATCCTACAGGCTGCTTCCAAAGACTTGGACCAACGATAAACTGTCAATCACATCAGGAAAAGACATAGTATCATATCATCGACATAGTAGTCTATTGTACGGATAAAGAATACAATGCTTGAGCTTTCAGCCGTAGGTAAACAATCTTTCACCTACAGCTGCACAATCGTGCACCTATAGGCAAAAACGTATACGGCTATAACTGAGAGATCGTTTGAACGACACTTCCTCCCTGAAAGGCGACATCATACTCCTCGTCTGTCCATATCTATTGCCTCGTTTATTGGGGGAAGTCTTTTATGGCTGCTTTCGATGTACGACCTTGCCGTTAATGATTTCAAAGTCGTGGTTGAACTCCTCGCGGGTGCGACTCCACCTGTTATGGCTCCAAAGCCAGAACTCAGGGGCACGTCTGATGCTCTTCTCCAACATCTCGAAATAAATATCCGTTAATTCATATTCCTTCAACTTCTGAGGCTCACGGGTAATACACTTAAATTCAGCCTCATAATAACCCCGACGAACACGCTGAATATCAACATACAGCACTGCATGATTCATTTTGCGCGCAATACGCTCTGTTCCCGTTAGTACTGGCGTGTCATGATGTAGGAAATTCACCCAGTGATGGATATTCACCCAAAGAGGCTTTTGATCAGAGATATATCCCATGACGATTGGTTGGTTCTCACACTTGTGTTTCATTACCTCACGGAGTGTATCTTGCATGGCTATACAATGAGCACCCATCCTTTCACGAATAGTGAGGAAGAGTTTGTCGAAAACTTTGTTCTCCAAAGGATGATATACCTGTCCACCCCACGTAGATGGATTGATCCACAGCGGGATGGACGATGCCCATTCCCAATTGCAGTAATGTCCAACATACAGTGTAACAGACTGTCCACTTCCTATAATTTCATCAATCAACTCCGCACCCCTAAATTTAATGCGTCTTTTCATTTCCTCTTGACTGATGGTCATCAGTTTCACAGTCTCTACTAGGTAGTCACAAAAGAAATGGTAGAAACCTTGCTCTATTTTCCTTAGTTTTTCTTCCGATTTCTCTGGGAATGATCCTGTCAGATTCTTTTTTACCACCTTCCGACGGTAGCCTACTATTCGGTAGAGTAATAGATAGAGACCGCCGGAAATGACGTAGAGTACTCGCATGGGAAGGAGAGATAGCAGGTACCAGATGGAGAATAAGAGGACGTACAGTAATTTCATTACTTTCTAATTTTGTCCACAAAGATACAAAAAAAGAAAAAAAGTGAAGAGTGAAGAGTGAAAAAATTGCAGCCTCCACACAAATTTCTAGTAATCCCATGGTATATTAGATTTTTTTTTTAACTTTGCAACATGAACAAGAAAAAATATGCCGACAGTCTGTTGCGATTGCTGCAAGTGCTATGTTGTGCTATGACAACGACTATCCCCATAAATTCCAATATCGATAGTATATGAACGAGATACCCGTTACCATCATTACCGTCTGCCGAAACAATGCCCGAGGACTGGAAATGACCATCCATAGTGTTGAAAGTCAGAATTGGAAGAAGAAAGAATTCCTAGTCATCGATGGAGCTTCTACAGATGAAACACTGGAGATTATTAAAGCTCATGAAGTCAGTATCACACAATGGGTGTCAGAACCGGATCAGGGAATCTATGATGCGATGAACAAGGGTGTACGAATGGCTAGAGGAGAATGGGTAATCTTCATGAATGCTGGTGACACCTTTGCTGCCTCAGACGTTCTCCAGCGGGTGTTTGGACAGTCTCTCCAGGAGTGCCTAGGAGCTCCTGGGATTCTAGATTTGGAGGCTGATATTATCTACGGTGATGTAATTAAAGGTGAGACAGTAAAGAAAGCAGAGCCTCCACATAATTCTCATCGTATGTTTTTCTGTCATCAGAGTGCGTTTATCAGGACAGCCTGTCTAAAGGAATTTCCCTTCGACACCAACCATCGAATGTCTGCCGACTTTAAGCAGTTAAAACAACTTTACTTGAGTGGGAAGCGGTTCTGTCAGTTACCCTTTCCCATCGCAAACTTCGACACTTTAGGTGTCTCCAACACCTGTCGTTCTTCAGGTCTGTATGATAATATCCTCGTCATCCGTGAGACTGATACGCTTCTGGAACAGGCAAGGCTCCTGCCGAGACTGTGGTTTACCTATATTTTCAGCAAATTAAGGGGAAAGTAAGGGTATATGAGGAGAGAACTGAATTATATATTGTACAATAGCAATAATAGCAAGTGTTTGCTATGATAAGATCTAATAGGCGAAATATTTTTTTTACCCCCTTATCCTTCGTGATAAACATCGCAATAGTGTTTGTGATGTATTTCGTATGTAGGGTTGAGTATGTGGTGGAGAATTGGAGTGCGATAGGAACTTCACTATTCGATAATTCGCTATCCGACATAGTGATGGGGTCGCTTAGATTTGATACATCCGCAATATTATATACAAATCTATTGTATGCAATACTGATGCTGATACCACTGCACTATAAAGAAACTAGAACATGGCAACAATTGGCAAAATGGGTGTTTGTTATTGTAAACGGTATAGCGATAGTGATGAATCTTGCCGATTCAGTATATTTCCGATATACTGGCAAGCGAACCACAATGAGCGTTCTGCAGGAGTTTGAGAACGAAGGGAATTTAAGCAACATAATTGGAGAGGAGGTAATAAACCATTGGTATCTCTTCCTACTCGGTATAACGATGATATTCCTTCTATGGCGTTTTTATGTTACGCTTAAGGGTGAGTGCGTGTTGAATAATGCCAAGGATTACAGAGCATATTATATTATAAACTTCCTTATATTTGCTCTTTTCATTCCCCTTACAATAGCTGGGATGAGAGGAGGTTTTACACGTGCGGTGAGACCAATTACATTAAGTAATGCTAACCAGTATGTTACTCACCCAAAGGAAGCGGCAGCGATACTCAATACACCATTCTCAATGTTTAAAACATTGGGTAAGCGATCATTTAAGGAACTGGATTATGCGGCGTCAGAGATAGACGATAATTATTCTGCCTTGCATGCAGGTAATGAAAAACTAGTTCCGAATAAGAAGAATGTGGTAGTTCTGATAGTAGAAAGTTTTGGTAGGGAATATGTTGAAGAGGGTTTCGCACCGTTTGTGAAGTCTTTGGAGGCAAAATCGCTGACTTTCGATAGGAGCTTTGCTAACGGAAGGAAGTCGATAGATGCCATGCCATCGATACTCTCAAGCATACCGATGTTCTTGGAGCCTTTCTTCCTAACTCCTGCTTCGATGAATGACGTCAGTGGCATTGCAGGAGAACTGAGAAAGATTGGCTATCAGACATCCTTTTTCCATGGAGCTGAGAATGGCAGTATGGGTTTTGAGGCATTTGCCAAGACCACTGGTTTCGGGAAATATTACGGCAGAACAGAATATAACGAAGACAAACGTTTCAATGGCGATGATGACTTTGACGGAACTTGGGCGATATGGGATGAACCCTTCCTGCAATACTATGTTCTCCAGATGTCAGAAATGAAAGAGCCTTTTATGACGGCAGTATTCACAGCTTCAAGTCATCATCCATTTAATGTGCCAGCGAAATATGAAAACGTATATAAAGAAGATGGAAAGAACTCCATACATCGCTGTATAAGATATACGGACATGGCGATAAGAAAATTCTTTGAGACGGCAAGCAAACAGACATGGTATAAGAACACTATTTTCGTGCTGACGTGTGATCATACTAACGGTTTCGACAAAGAATTCTATGGCACAGATATGGGGCTATATGCAGTTCCGCTGATAATATTCGACCCTACAGGCGAGACGGTAAAGCCAGAACGCCGTCACGGTATAGCACAACAGATAGATATAATGCCTACAGTGCTTAGCCTTGTCGCATATAATAAACCATATATCGCTTTCGGTCAGGATTTGACTGTGGCGAACGATGAAGATACATGGGCAGTAAATTATAATAACGGTATATATCAGTTCGTGAAGGGTGATTTTTTCCTGCAATTTGATGGGCAGAAGGTTACTGGACTATATAATTATAAGAAAGATCCATTACAAAAAGAAAACTTAGCGGGAAAGAAAGATATAAACTTACCAAATCTGAAAATCCTAAAGGCGATATTACAGGACTATATGCGGAGAATGAAAAGAAATGAACTCATAATAAAGGAATGAACTGGGAAAAGAAAAAGAGAGAATTACGATATAGATGGTTTTCGTGGAAGCACTTTCCAGAACTTACACCATCAACAGAGGAAATAGATGTTGTGATACCCATCATTTCCAAGGATTTGCGGACACTATCCTTATGTCTGGATGGTATAAGACACTGTGTAGCCAATAAGGTGAAGGAGATTTTTATTGTGGCACCAGTGCAGCGGGAGATTCTTTCTTTCTGCAAAACAAACGACCTTGTCTTTGTTGATGAGAATTCTATATTCGGGTATTCTCCTATGAGTCTCAATATAATTACCAACGACGGACGGAACAGAAGCGGATGGCTCTTCCAGCAATTTGTAAAATTGTCAGGTAAGATAGGCAGTTGTCGTTATTATCTCTGCATTGATGCCGACCATGTGTTGATACGTCCGCATGTGTTTCTCACAGAAAAGAAAGAGACGGTTTTCTACCTCAGCTATGAGGAAAATCAGTTTTATTACGATATGATACATCGTATACTCCCAGAGTTGGAGATTCTTAATCTCTCATATGTGGATCATAAGATGCTGTTCGACAAAGAACAAGTGGCTCAATTGCAGGAATCCATTAGCAGGAATTGTGGAGTGGAATCATGGCAAAAGGCAATTCTCGATAACTTGGATTTCAACACAATATCAGGATTCTCGGAGTTTGAGACATACGGTAATTTTGTGCAGAAGAAGGTGCTGCGTCCATGGTTTCAGAAACGTCTGCCTTATAGTAAGATGAAGGATTACGATACTCTGCGAAGAAAATATAGTGGAAGTCGTTGGTCGCTTACCTTCCCCGATTATATGCGGCAGAATAAAAAATTAAAAATCAATTCATAATGAAAAGGATTATTAGTGTTATTAACAGTTTTTTTTCCAATCCGAAGTGTGTTTTTGCACTCGGTTTGCTTATTGTCTTTGTGGCAACATTCCTCGAAACAATAAGAGGAAGAAACACAAACTGGATGGACTACTATGATTCCACAATGTACTTTTGGAGTGGTATGAGTCCATACACAAATGAGTATGTTGAATCACGGCACATATATTTCCTTTATTTGCCGACATTCAATATAGTGTTTGCTCCTGTTTATTTTTTGCATCACTATATTGGACCGTTTGTGTGGAATATGGGAAATTATGCACTTACATTCCTTGCGGTTTGGACTTTACCGGAGTATTTCCGTAAATATAGGCTACAGATATTTCTTGGTATTATTCTTGTCTTGGAACAAGGATTATTCTCATGTCAGTTTAATATTGTTCAATGTTATGTCGCTCTGTTCGGTTTCTCTCTTCTTGAGCGAGGAAAGTATTTCTGGGCTATATTCCTTCTCACCTTTGCCCTATGCTCTAAAGTATATGGTGGCATAGAGCTTGGCTTGCTATTGTGTTATCCTAAGTTCTGGAGGAATGTTGGTCTAACATTGTGTTGCTTTGTCTTTTGGTTGTTATTGCCAGCAGTAGCTCTTGGTTTCGATGGGCTTATTAGTACATATCAGGAATGGATGGCGATGATAAACCAGCATCATAGTGATTCGGATTTTTGCGGCATACTCTTTGCTTACGGCTTGAAACCTCTGTTCTTGCCTAATTATAGGTTGGTGCAAGTCGTAGTATTCTCATTGCTCATGGCGATGTTCTTCCTGATGCACAAACGATGGAACAGAATAGAATTCAGAACATCTGTGTTTGCCACGATGATGGGTTTTGTGATTCTCTTTAGTGATTGTCCTGAGACACACACTTATGTTATTTCCCTGCCAGGATATATGATGTGCTATTTTTGCGTGTGGAAAAATCATACTCTTTGGGACAAGGTACTCTTTTGGGGACTTGTGATTTTCATGGGCCTCATGCCTTGTGATGTATTCTGTCCAGTTGCAGTTCATGACCTTATCAATGGTCACTTCTTTGTAGATATCTATATCTATTTCTTCATTTGGCTTACTATTATTTATCGAACAATAACATATGATTATGAAAAGAATACTGTCAATACTCCTGTTTTTACTACTGCTTAATGTTCTGTCTTATGCTCAAAAAGACAAACATTATAATATTCATGGCGTGAAATTCGCAATGAAATTCATCAAAGGGGGCTCGTCGGAAATGGGAGCAACGAAGGAAATGAGTGAGCATGATGATGATGAGGTTGTGCATCGTGTTACGGTGAAATCGTTCTATCTTGGTGAGACAGAGGTAACACAAGAATTGTGGGAGGCTGTTATGGGTAAGAACCCATCAAAGTTCCATGGTGAGAATCATCCAGTAGAATGGATTACATGGGATGACTGCCAGGAGTTTATCGCTAAACTCAATGTTTTGACGCATCAACACTTCCGTCTGCCCACAGAGACAGAATGGGAGTATGCCGCACGTGGCGGTTGTTATAGTAAACATTATCGATATGCTGGAAGTGATAATCTTGAAGAGGTGGCGTGGTGTTTTAAAAATGCCGAAGCATTGAAGAAAAAGCACCAGCCAGTACGTCAAAAGAAACCTAATGAACTCGGTTTGTATGATATGACAGGCAATGTATCGGAATGGTGTCAGGATTACTATAACCCATACGGAACGGACCCTATGCAGAAACCAAGTAATTTAGCGCGTCGTAATTTCCGTATCATAAGGGGTGGGTGTTATAATAATACAGATTATTATTTAAGGATCTCAAATAGAAATATTTTTATTCACTGGCGCCATGATGATAATCTGGGTTTACGTTTGGCGCAATAGTATGTACATAACAAGTTTTGTAATATGATTTTCGCAAGAGATAAGAGTCAGATGTGCAACAATCTTCTTCAGTTCGCACATGTTTATGCTTGGGGACGTAAGCATAATCAGCGTGTAATATCTATGCGCTTCAGTTATAAGTATCCTTACTTTAAAATACAGAAGACTCGATACGCAGGCTTCTTCTGGTATCTCTTTGCAAAATATGCAGCAGCGCTGAGGCTTTTGCATACGGTAAGTTTCAAACGAGATGACCATCGGGAAGAGAAGGTACGTTATATGGAAACCCACCGCCATTTTGTGGTAAGTGGCTGGTTTGTCCGCTTCTATGATGAGTTTTTAGAGTATAGGAATGAGATTTGTGATCTCTTTCAATTGCGAGAGGAATATGCGGAGCCTCTGCAAAAACGTATGGAGACAGCTATGTCTGGAAAAAGTACTGATACCCTACGTCTTGGGCTTCATATTCGTCGGGGCGACTATAAGGATTTTTATGCTGGTAAATTTTACTATGACAATGCCACTTATGCTGCATATGTTATGGAGTATGCGCGTCAGAATACTGCAAAGGATATTGTGATATTCATTTCAACTAATGACAAGACAGTCTCTACCAATGATTTTGAGAAACTGTGCCAGAACTGTCAGAGTAGAATAAAGTTCATAGTGATGCCAGAGAACAATCCTGCCCAGGATATGATGATGCTCTCAGAATGCGATGCCATCATAGGACCTCCGAGTACATTCTCTCTAACGGCCAGCATGTATCATGACGTTCCGCTTTGCTGGATGGAGGAAGCCTCTCCAGCAAATATGAAGTTTGATAAATTCGAGAATAATTTTAGGAATATAAGATAATGTGAGATCCTTACAATTGTCCGCTGGCTTTGAAGTATTTCTGTAGAACGAGTACACTTATCATATCCTCTCTGTCTTTGTTTTGGAATTGTGAGCACCAATCATGAGCATGCTGTACAATTAGCTTCGCTTCTTCGGGGTGTGCCTCAAAATATTCTATGCGCTCAACGAGGTCGGTATAGTCTTCCTGTATTTCTATGTAATGGTAGTTTGGGATAAGTTCTCCTTCCATAAACCAAGTCTCACAGGTAGGACGAGGCATGACAGCTATACTGTTGCTAGACATTACCCATTTTAAATTGGATGCGACATCATTACCTTCAAGAGCCATGATATAACGATACTCCAAATGATCATAAAGTGTGAGTTCTTTCTTCTGTTGCCATTCAGGTGGATTGGATGAGTCACGTGCCGTATCTTTAATATTGAAGAGGGGATTATTGATAAATAATCGTAGGAATAATTCCCGTCGCGGTTTGCCATGACATGCACCACGGAAAAGAACACGTGCTTTTTTTTCTTCCCATGTGATAGGGTCATGAATAAAACGGAAATGTCGAATTTTATCCTGATTGATGATGATCTCATTAGAGTATTCTTCTTTTGAGGGAATTAGCCTACTCTTTGTGATGGCAGGTGCAGGGAGTTTGTAGAAAACATCACCGACAAGTTGCAACCATTTGAAATCTTGGGGGAAATATCTGGTGTATTCGTAGGTGTCAAAGAAATAAACCGTGTTACCAATCTTATTGAAAAAGGAATGATCCCGTAGTTTTCTGATTTTATAAGGAGCCTTTCCGTTTGGTAATTGTTCATAGATGTCTGCTAATACAATCCTTTCAGGTGTCTTGCAGTAGTAGTTCACTCTAAAATCTATATATTCCTTCTCTTTGTTGTCAAGGGACTCATAGCGTTTTAGAATGAGTTTCCTTTTGTATCTATAGAAATATTTGGGTATTATGAGCATGAGAACCCCACGAACCATATATGGCAATTTTAGGTTCATGTGTACACCACGGAATATTATGTAGAATAGTCGTTTCATGTTTACAAGTTTATCTGTTTCTCATAAAGTTTACAAAGTGCGGTGAATTTATATTGTGCCTCGCGCATGGCTTGAACATAACCAGGAATGCCATAGAGCACCCCACCTTTTATGAAATATTGTTTGAGGAAGCGTATTGTTGGTGAAGCAAATAGTTTAAACAAAGTGACTTTTTTGCCTGCACGTTTCTCGACCTCATTATCTGTGTAATTGTTAAGACGATTGATGGTGGCGCGAGTAGAGTCATCAAGGTGCTCAAAAGCACAATCTTTTCTGGATTTAGGAATATAACTTAGTGCTCCCTGAACTGATGGAAAAGTGTGAACATACGGAGGCCATGTTGTACCTTCTTTGATGAAGAAACGTAACTGATAATCTGGGTATGATGAAGGTAAGAATACTTTCATAGTGTAATTTTTGCGGGGAATATAAAGTCCACGAACCTCTCCAGGTGCTTTGATAAAATCATAGAGATAGGAACGTAATGCTTCACTCACGAGTTCGTCTGCATCCACGACAAGAACCCAGTCTGATGCTGCTGACTGAATAGCAAAGGTTCGTGCAGGTTCGGCACTTTTATAGTCTGCTTTAGGGAAAGTAACGATTTTGCATCCATACTCACGGGCTATGGCAATGGTATTGTCAGTAGACTCCATGTCGCAGACTACTATTTCATCAAAGTTCTTAACCGTATCAAGAACTCGCGCTAGGTATTTGCTAGCATTATATGTGTTGATAACAACAGAAATTTGTTGGTTCATTAGTTCTTATACACTTTAGTTTTATAGGAATACAAGAGATACAAATTGTCGAATACTATTTCTTGCCTTCAACGAATTCTGAAATTAAGTAGGTCGGACGCTTCTTCACCTCATCGAAGATGCTACCGATATAGACAGCGATGATACCCATCACCATAATCATAATGCCGGCAATGAACCACATGGAGACGAACAGGGTTGCCCAGCCGCTGACGTGCTCGTCCATGATGAGCGTCTTGACGACAAGGGCGATGGCTCCGATGATGGCGGCAAGGGTTACGAGGGTTCCGAAATAGACAATCAGACGTAATGACTTGGTCGAGAAACTGACGGCTGTCGTAACAGCGAGTTCAAGGCGTTTCTTCATTGAATATGACGACTTCTTACCGTCTGTTCGTATGGCATGATCAACATCGACCTTGGCAGTATTGAAACCCACCCATTGGGTCATCAAGGGGTAGTAGCGACGATAGTCACCCATGGCAGCCATGGCTTGGACGACTTTCTTGCTGAAGATGGCAAACTCAGCGACCGCCTCGTCCTGACGAGTGTCAGTGAGGAATCCCATTAATCGATTGAAAAGATACGATCCTTGTGTCATGAAGAAATTGTCAGGACGATTACGGCGGGTGGCATATACGATATCATAGCCTTCCTTTGCCTTCAGATATAGGTCACGAATCTGGGATGGCGGGTTTTGCAGGTCGCAGTCGAGGGTCACAACATATTCGCCTTGAGCATTGTCATAACCTGCATTCAGGGCGGCTTGTTGACCAAAGTTCCTACTGAGGAAGATGCCTTTTACGTGGGGGTCTCCCGCACAAATTTCGCGGATAATCTCGCGACTATTGTCTGGACTATAGTCTTCTACCAACAGAATCTCATAACTGTCTGTCAACGGGACAACAGCTTCCGTAATCTGCTCCACTAACAATTTTAACAGCGTAGGTGCTCCATAACATGGACTGACAATTGATATTTCCATATATTGTATTTTACGTATTTAAACACAAACTACCACAATCTTGTTGTAAGTAATCATCCTCCCTTCTTCCATTGTTTAAAGACATACCTGACAAGGAGGAAGTTGGTAGGTACGGCGATGGCATAGACACCCAGAGGGGCTATCTCCTTGCTTAACCCCACCCATATCCAGAAGTTCAGGAGGGCTATCTGCAGACAGTAGTTAAACAGGTGGGCACCGCCGAACCCCAGTCCGTTCTTGGCAGATGTCTTTTCCTTGAAGGTGAAATGTGCCGTCAGGTAGTAGTTAACCAGAAAACTCAGTACATACCCGATGGTATAGGCGATATTCACATTCATCCAGTACTGCAGTACCCAGTAGATACCATAGTGCAATGCCGTGGAGATGACCCCCACGATTCCGAAACGGATTACCTCGCCCATCGTGTTTTTTTCCATATTCTGTTTGCAAAGTTATAAAAAATTATTAACTTTGCAAAAAATAATGCGATAAGACGATGATTCCATTTAATAAGCCATATTGTTCAGGACGTGAACTCGATTATATCAAGGAAGTATGTGGGTCGATGACCATGTCTGGAAATGGTGATTTCACCAAACGATGTCATGCGTTCTTCGAGGAGCGTTATGGTTTCAAGAAATGCCTGTTGACGACTTCGGGTACCGATGCGCTGGAGATGTGTGCCATGCTCTGCGACCTGAAACCTGGCGACGAGGTGATCGTGCCTTCCTATACCTTCGTGTCGTCCGCCATCGCCTTCCTCCGAGAGGGTGCAAAAGTGGTATTTGCCGACAGTGGGGCAGCGAATCCTAATATCACTGTCGACACCATCCGTCCACTCATCAATGAGCGTACAAAGGTCATCGTCGTCGTCCATTATGCGGGTGTGGCATGCGACATGGATGCCATCATGGCACTGGCAGAGGAACACAACCTCCTTGTCGTCGAGGATGCCGCCCATAGTATCGACTCATTCTATAAGGGTCGTCCCCTTGGAGGTATCGGTCATCTGGGGGCTTTTTCTTTCCATGAAACCAAGAACATCAACTGTGGAGAGGGTGGTATGCTTGTCGTCAACGACGAGCGTTTCATCCGTCGCTCTGAGATTATCTGGGAGAAAGGCACCAATCGTGCCGAGTTCTATCGGGGGATGGTAAACAAATACGGATGGTGTGACATCGGTTCGTCGTTCCTGCCTTCTGAGTTCAATGCCGCCTTCCTGTGGGCACAAATTGAACAGTTGGAGGACATCCAGGGCAGACGTCTCCGCATCTGGCATATCTACGACAGCATCCTGCGCCACCATGTGGAGCAGGATGGCATCCAGTTGCCTGACATCCCCGACTATGCCACCAATAATGGACACATGTACTATCTCGTATGTCCTACGTTGCAGTTCCGTACCCAGCTGATGGCATCCCTCAAGAAGCATGACATACATACCGTCTTCCACTACCTGCCGCTCCACTCCAGTACCTACTACAAGGACCAGTTCACAGGCGAGCCCCTCGTTCATTGCGACCATTATGGCGACTGCCTCGTGCGTCTGCCCCTCTTCTATGAACTCACTGACGAACAGGCAACATATATTGCAGAGACCATTGTAGAGTGCATCAAGTTGATAAATTGATATCTGTGATAGTCTAAAATAATATTTTCAATTTTCAACTCTCATCTTTGAATTTTCAATTTTTAACTTTCAATTTTCAATTTTATTTCATACCTTTGCCAGAGATTTAGCAAAGAAATGAAATTGATCGTTGGTTTTGACGCGAAGCGCATCGTGCGCAACGGCACAGGGTTAGGCAGTTACGGACGGACACTGGTGAACGACATTATCAGACGGGGTGACAACGACATCACCCTGCGTCTCTATGCCCCCGATAAAGGCCGCGACGACCTCCGCAACCAAATCCTCGACGGTGCCGCTTTCTGTTACCCTTCGCTAACCGCTAATCGCTCACCGCTCACCGCCCTTTGGCGTAGCCACGGCATCATCAAAGACCTCCAGCGCGACGGCGTACAGATATACCACGGACTCTCTGGCGAGCTACCCATCGGACTCCGCAAGGCAGGTATTAAAGGTATTGTCACCATCCACGACCTCATCTTCATGCGTCATCCAGAATACTATCACTGGATAGACACCAAGCTCTACGAGTGGAAATTCCGTCAGACATTAAAGGAAGCCGACCGTATCATCGCTATCTCCGAGCGCACCAAACAAGACATCATGGAATTAGGAGGCATCAGCGACAAACGCATCCGTGTCATCTATCAGAGTTTTGCACCACGTTTCTCCGATGCAGTGAACCCTCAACTCATAGCAGATGTCCGTCAGCACTACCACCTGCCCGACCGCTTCATCCTCAATGTAGGTACCATCGAGCAGCGCAAGAACCTCCGCCTTGCCGTCGATGCCCTGCCATTCCTGCCTTCCGACCTCCATCTTGTCGCCGTAGGCAGACAGACCGACTATGTGAAGACGCTCCCCCAGAGTGACAGGCTTCATCTCCTAAGTGGCGTCTCTGACGACCACCTTGCCGTCATCTATCACCTTGCAGAAGCCTTTGTCTATCCCTCCCGTTACGAAGGCTTTGGCATCCCTATTATCGAAGCCATTGCCGCAGGTCTCCCCGTTGTCGCCTGTACTGGTTCCTGTCTCGAAGAGGCAGGCGGTCCCGATACCCTCTATGTCCACCCCGACGATGTCGAAGGCATGGCTGCCGCCATCACTGCCGTCCTCAAGGGAGCCGAAGACCGCGCCCAGCGCATCCTCGCCAGCCAACAATACATCCAACGCTTTCGCGGCACCGATGTTGCCGCCCAAGTCCTAGATCTCTATCGGGAGTTGGGTTAGAACTTCCACCTCATCTGCACATCTATGTCTGTCATGGACGAGCCGTTGACTTCCTGTTGTCCACTGGATATCTTGGAACGGTCAAAATAGTTGGTGACTCCTACTTTTGCCATCAGCATGAGGTGTTTACCTATGTCGGCACGGGCAATAGCAGTATATCGGATACCTTTTCCATATAACATGATGGATGAGTAATTATAAAGAACAGAACGCTCGTATTGATATAGTCTACTCTCATAATTATCTGTTTGAAAATAAGCGATATGAGCAGAACATTGAAACCATCGCCAAACATATACAGCATGTTCTGAGATCATCCAACCTTTGTCTTTTTCTATGGAAGAGACAGCGATTCCGTCGAACTGTGTCT
Source organism: uncultured Prevotellaceae bacterium (assembly GCA_902800585.1). Classification (GTDB taxonomy): domain Bacteria; phylum Bacteroidota; class Bacteroidia; order Bacteroidales; family Bacteroidaceae; genus Prevotella. The sequence continues at coordinate 14,906 of CADCEW010000033.1, read as the reverse complement.
GCCAAGAAAGACCTATAGGCATGTCATAATTAAGACGAAGTCGTACCCGATGTTCTGTCTTATTGATGAGCATGGTCTTTTCTTTATTGTCGTTCTGCCGGATATGCAATCGATATCGACCTTCCAGTTCCCATTTATTATTTAGTAAGGTACGCGCGTAGAGCATAGTGTCAAAGGCATCACTTGCCATGCTTACTTGATAACGTTGCCATGCGAAGTGGGCATAGTCAGCGTACCAGTTAAAAGTCCACTTGTTAGAAGGGTGCCAGGAGAAACCGCTGTAGATGCCATGTTCATTCTGAATACCTGAACCCTCACAGAAACTTTGAGAATGGAACGCTGTGTATTTCTTGTCATAATAGCGATGAAGGGCTATCAGGGTTAGTTCATGACTCAACCTGTAACTGAGTTGGTGGATAGTGGCAAGGGCTCCTTTCTGATTCATAGCCGTTTCTCCAGAGAAATACAGCTTTGCATTAGTATAACCATAATCGATACTCATGTTGAAGAAACGGCTTCCTTCTGCTGCATAGCGTCGATAGGGGGTATTCTCTTTTAGGGGTATCAGTGGTCTGTCAAAGTAAGTATAGAGAAAATTGCCTCGGGCATAGAGAGTGCCTTTACGCCATCCAACACTACCTCCAAGATTCAGTTCATGAGTATTGTTTTTCTTTGCTATTTCTGTTGTTGTGCGATGATAGTTGCTATAATAGAGCGTTCTTGCCGTACTATCTTTGTTGAGAGTTGCATCCAAAGGACGATAGGAGGCAAAAGCAGTGAGATGCCAGTTCTTGTGCAGGCGGATGGTAGTAGCGGCTCCCTGTAGATAACCTTCTGTAGAACGAGAGGAATGAGGGCGGAGAACAGATGCTGAGCGTCCCATGGATTGAAGTGTCGCCAGTTTGCCGAGATAGAATCCTCCGTTCATGATCAGTCCCATACCGAGTTGCACTCGATACATTCCCAGACAAAGATTCTCTATTCGCCCTATGTCTTTGAGTTGCAGATAGTAAGAGTAAAAGTCATAGCCCCATCGGTTTCTGTTAGAAAAAAACGGCTCCCCTGCATCCTGTGCTCCTGTCAGTCCGAATTTCACACGCTCGTAGTAGTTGAACTGGTAGCGAAGGGAATGCCGATATTTATAGCCTAAATAACCATTTATATCTCCTTTTCGTTTATAAAAGGGGATCTTTCCTGTGATTATCACCTGATGTCTGCCATGTCGAAAAACGGAATCGAGTCTGAGTCTGTCGTCTTTTTGAGCAGCGTCTCCGATATATACAAAGTGTCTCAGCAGTTGGAGGCGTTCTGGATCAAGACTCGTCAACATCTGTAACTCTCCAAGAGAGTGCATAGGACCATAGCGGCTGACATACTCTAACAGTTGCTCTACTTGCTGTTCCATAAGGAAAGGAAACTGTTCCAATTCCTCCCGGGTAGCCTGATTTATGTTTATGGGATGTTCTGCCTTTTCTGACAAGTGGTCGAAGAATTCTTCGATGGTAGAAGCATCCACGTCTTCGGTTTCCAACCATTGACGGGATACTTCTTGCCAATCATCTGTTACTTGTGCTTGACAAGTTAGGGAGAACAGTGATAGGATAAATACTGAATGTTTTAAAAACATGGTGCAAAGGTATGATAAAAAAACGAGACCATCAAATTTGGTTATCTCTTATTTGTAAGAAAGCCCCAAAAACATCGACGTTTTCAGGGCTTTCATATAAAATTTATATTTTGTTATTAATTAAACAAATACCTGATAGTAAACATTATCTGGTAGGTGGAGTTGGGACCGACGAAGTTCTGATAGGTGGAGGTGTGGCGCTCGCCATTGACAAGGTTGTAGGTGTACTTGCCATTCTTGTAGGTCAACAGGGTGTTGCTGGTCACTTGCTTGAAGACACCCCAGTTCTTACAAAGGAAGTTCGGGAGGTTCAAGATGTCCAAGCCTAACTGAAGGGTGTGACGGTTCTGTCCGAGTTTGATACTCATGTCACGCACATACTTGAAGTCTAACTGGTGATGCCAGGGCATCTTCGCTCCACCACGCTCCGTATATTTTCCGAGACGGTCTTTCAGGTAGTCGTCCTGTTGGATGTACGCCCAGAAGTCGTCGCGCTGCATGTCAGCGGTATATGCCTCTCCATTAATCTGTCCGTTGTCGGCAAAGTCCCAAGTGTCGAGTTCGGCACGAGAGGCAGGGATATACAGAAGGTTTGCTGGTGCGGTTGGGTCGCCAACAACATTGCTGTTGAAGACATACGAGTAGCGGTTGAAGGAATAGTCGCCGAGGAAACCGTTCTGGTAGCCGTCATAGATGAGGCTGAAGGTGTTGGTGGCATATTTGCCTTCCTTGAGTCTATAACTGGCAGACAGCAAGAGGCGGTTGGGGGCGACATATGTCGCATAGCCCGTCTCTTGGTCATTGACGGCATTGACGGAGTGACGATAGTTGTTATATGCTGCCGACACCTGTTCACCGATACCCTCGGAGTATGATTTCGCCTTCGAGTAGGTATAGGAGGCGGAGAGGTCGAGACCGAAGTCAAAGGATTTTCGCACCTGTGCACTTAGTGAGAAGTAGTAGGCCTTAGAGCCTGCGTTCTCGAGGATATAGGCAGAGTGGCTGTCGTCGTAGTATGACATCTTATGACGCACATCGCCATGACCGAGGTCGATAGTGGACGTGCCGTCCCAGTAGAGGTCTCTGTTAGACACGATGACAGGATTGAGGTCGCGGTTATAGATGCCCTCAAGGGTGAAGTCAATGCCCCATGGCAGTTTCGCGTCGAATGCCAGTGATGTCTTCCATGTCTTCGGCATCTGGAGGTCGTCGCTGAGGATGGTGGGTGCAGCAGGAACGGTAGTCTTGCTAGTAGCCTGAATCTGTCGGAGCATGTCCTCTTGACTCATGGTGAACGTAGGCAGGATCTTGCCATTGGCAGGTGTGGCGACATAAGAGGTCTGTCCCATACCAGAGTTACGAAGAGACCTGTACCGCCTCGGAGGATGTACTTACGCTCACCCGTGATGTCCCAGTTGAAACCGATACGCGGCGAGAAGCTCACACTTGCCTTCGGCACATTATCCGTGCGGAAATGTTCGCCTCCGAAATCGATGTTATAATACTCCTCGTTGAAGTTGTTTTTCAGCGATGGATAGGATGGCAGTTCGAGGCGCACACCGATAGAGGTGCGGAAGCGTTCCGACCATGTGATATTATCCTGCAGGTAGAACGACCACTGGTTGGTCTTCATCTCCGAGGTAAACATCGAGTTGTTGCTATTATTGCCATACGTCGTGGCGAAGAGGCGTGGTGTTGCGCCCATGACAGCAGCCCAGTTGGCATTCTTTGCCTGTTCCTGTGTCACCTCATAGACCCAATAGCCTGAGGCGGCTGGTGCATACCCGTTAGCTGCAAAGTTATGCTCGTACTGGATACCTGCGAAGAGGTTGTGTTTGCCGAAGGTGGCATTCAGTTCGTCGGTGATGACGGTATTCTTCGTTTGTGCGAGGTTGCCGAAGGTGAACAAATCACCTGTTATCGCCCATGAGGGATAGTGGTCCTGTCCGTCGTTCATGACAAACTCGATGACAGGAGCCGCATCGTTATACTCTGTAGAGCGTGGTTGGTCTTGGAAAGAGTAGGTGCCACGCAGGGTGTTATGGAAGATGCCGAAGGTGCTGTTCAACTCCGCAGCGAACGAGGTAAACTTATATTCCGCATAATAGCGGCTGCCGAGTGGTGCCATGGAATAGTTCGTCTGCCCACCATAGATATTCTGGTTGCCGCCATAAATCGTGCTTGACAGGTTGCTGCCAATGGTACGGGATGAAGAAGACGGTTTTGACTCTTTCCGTTTCGACCTTGTAAAGCGGATATTGAACTTATGGTTGTCGTTGATGTTCCAGTCCACACGGGCAAGGAGACGGTAGGCGGGCGTCTTGATGTTATAAGCCTGCCAAGGACCTGTTGTCAGCCCATACGTCTTCTGTAGATAATCCGAGAGTCCCTCCAGTTCACTCAGTTGCGGACGGTGGTTGGTGGTCATCCAGGGCGGTGCACCGTTACCAGCGCGGGCAGCAGGTCCTGCAGTTACATTATCCTCTATCTCAGCATTGACAAAGAAAAACAACTTATCCTTCAGGATAGGACCTCCGAAGGTCAGTCCGTAGGTATTGGTATGTCCGTCATCCACAGGCAGTGAATCGTCGCCCACGCGGGAACCCTTCAGACTCGTGGATGTGAGATACGTATAAGCGCTGCCCTTAAACTCATTCGTACCACTCTTTGTGACAGCATTGATGCCACCGCCTGTGAAACCACTCTGACGCACGTCATAGGGTGTGATGCTGATTGTCATCTGGTCGAGGGCATCGAGGGAGATTGGTGTGCCGCCGCCAGGCAGTGGCGAGTAACCCAAGCCGAAGGCATTATTAAACGAGGCACCGTCGATGGTGACACTTGACTGGCGGTAGTTACCACCACCGATAGCCAAACCACTGGCAGAACTACTCTGTGGTGTCATCTTCATAAGGTCTGCCATGTTACGTCCTACTGTCGGGATGACTGCCATGGCCTGTGCGTTCAGGTTGGTGACAGCGCCAGAGCGGTCGGAGCGCATAGTGCTGTTAACCTTTCCCACCACGACGACCTCCTGCAGCATCTCACTGCCTTCGTGGAGAGCAGCATTGATAACGGCATTCTGTCCTAAATCCAACTGGATATCCGAGAACTTCTCCGTCTGGAAACCGATATACGATATCTCGACCTCATAGGGGCCGCCAGAGCGCATACCTGAGATGGTATAGTGTCCGTCGATGTTTGTGATGGCCCGATAAATGGTTCCTGAAGGGACATGTTTTGCTGTAATCGTCGCACCTATCGCTTCTTCGTTATCAGCAGTCACAATACCGTTGATTCCTGAGGTCGTCACCTGTGCGAAGGCAGACAGTCCAGTGACCAGTAGCAGTAGTGTTAGAAATAATTTCCTCATATATTTTTTGATGGGTTTGATGGGTTTAATAATGTTTGCGCATGCCCATGCGAGCCTCGACGACATTCACGACATAGTCGCCTAACTTCTCGCACTCGTTGATGATATCCATGTAGATGGTACCTACGGCGTAGGTGTACTCATGGTTATTGATATCCATGATGTTCTGCGACTTGAGTTGGTTACGATAGTTATTAATCTCATTCTCGAGGTTGAAGGAGCGATTGACATCGTAAGAGTCCTTGCGTCCCAACATCAAGGTGTTCATCTGTCCCAGAGCCTCATCCGTAAGCTCCATCATCTGGTGGATATGGTCATACTGTTTCTCATTGAAGTGATCCTGTTTGCCCTGATACTTGCGAGAGATGGTGCGAGCCATGTTAAAGCAGGCATCGCCGATAGACTCCAGTTCAGATATCTCACGCAGCATCGCACGAATCTTCGCCTTTGTATCGTCGGAGAGGTGTGCGTCACTGACAGAATCAAGATACTTCGCAATCTCCAGTTCCATGTTATCAGAGATACCCTCGTACTTCTCGATGCGTGTATAGAGCTTATTGAAGTCACCCACCTGTGCGCTGTTCTTCTTAGCTGTCTCACTACTACTCAGCGTCAACAGTTCACGTACCATGTTAAACATCCGTTGCATACGCTCGGAGAATGCCTGTATCTCCTTCTGTGCCTCGAGGACAGAGAGCTCTGGGGTCTTCATGAAGCCAGCGGTAATGAAATGCAGACGGAAATCCTCTTCCTCGTCCACCTTCTTTGGTTTGATGACCCAGCACACGAATTTCTCTATCTGTGGGATAAACCATATCAGGATGAACGTGTTCACCACATTAAAGCATGTATGGAAGGCAGCCAGTACGAAACTCAGTTTGGCGGCATTGGCGAGGAACGCCTCAGCACCAACAGTCTCCTTTGTCATCGTGACATCATAGCCCACGAAGCCGCAGACCATATCCACAAAGGGACGGAAGATAAACAATATCCAGATGACGCCGAAGACATTAAAGAACATGTGTGCAAGGGCAGCCCTTCGTGCCTGTGTGTTCGCTGAGAGTGCTGCCAGATTAGAAGTCACTGTGGTTCCGATATTCTCACCCATCACCAAGGCGATACCCTGATAGATAGGCAGGACGCCACTCGAACAGAGGATCATCGTGATAGCCATCACAGCAGCAGACGACTGTACACAGAATGTCAGGATGCCGCCTAACAGCAAGAAGAGCAGGGTGGTGCCAAACGAGTTAGGGTCGAAGGAGGCGAAGAAGTCAAGGACTGCCTGGTTCTCGCCTAAGTGCATGTCGATACCTGTCTGGCGGAGGGTACCCAATCCCAGAAACATAAACGCGATACCAAAGAGGAAGTCACCGATAAAACGTTTCTGTTTATAGTAAATCAGGATGATAGCGATGAAGAAAGCAGGATAGACGAAGTCGGTGATATTAAACGAGAAGCCTGCCGACATGATCCAAGCCGTGAGGGTCGTTCCGATGTTCGCACCCATGATAACGGAGATAGCCTGGGCGAGTGTCAGGAGTCCTGCATTCACAAACGAGACAGTCATCACTGTCGTTGCCGTACTCGACTGTACACTGGCTGTCACAAGGGTACCCGTTAGCATACCTGTGAAGCGATTCGTCGTCATAGCGCCAAGGACATGGCGCAGTTGTGGTCCCGCCAGTTTCTGCAAAGCCTCACTCATCGACTTCATACCAAACATCAGCAAGGCGAGGGAACCTAACAACTTAAAAAATACCCAAATCGACATAAATTATCTCTCTTTCTCTTAATTTTTCACTTTTCACTTTTCACTTTTCACTTTTTTTCGTACTTTTGCAGTACTAAAAACTTGCTATATGGAACAAACTATCCAAATCCGTTGCAAAAATAATAAAAAAATTTTAGATGTACGCATTGGAAGCACACTTTCTGAAATTTTTTCTCAGACAGGCCTGCAGATGGAGTACGGACCTGTCAGTGCGCGTGTCAACAACAAAGTGGAAGGAATGCACTTCCAAGTGTATAAACCCAAGGATGTCGAGTTCCTCGACCTCCATTCGTCCAGCGGTCTCCGCACCTATACGCGCAGTCTGTTCTTCGTCCTCTGTAAGGCGGCTCACGACCTTTGGCCGAACTGTCGTGTGGTCATAGACATCCCTGTGTCGAACGGCTATTTCGTGAATATTGAGAGGAGAGAGGAGAGAGGAGAGAGGATAGAGATTACTCCTGATGATGTCCATGAACTGGAGAGGAAGATGCGTGAGATTATTGATGCCGACCTGCCGATTCATCGCTATGAGACAACGACGGAGGAGGCTATCAAGATATTCAGCGAGGCAGGCAGTCTCTCGAAAGTCAAGCTATTAGAGAGTTCTGGGCGTCTCTATACGACCTACTATGACATAGACGGCTATTACGACTATTATTATGGTGCCCTGCTCACCTCTACAGGTCAGTTACGCCTCTTCGGACTGGAGTATTATTTTGATGGCGTTCTCCTGCGCATCCCCTCGCGCGATGATCCCTCGCGACTGGGAACATTCTTCCGTCAGGATAAGATGTTTGAAATATTCAAGGAGCATCATCGTTGGCAGGATATTGTCAGGATGCGTACAGTGGGCGATCTCAACGAAGCCATTGCCAAGGGCAAATCCAACCAACTTATACAAGTCGGAGAGGCGCTGCAGGAGAAGAAGATTGCCCATATAGCTGACGAGATAGCACGTAGGCCAGGTGTCAGGATGGTTCTCATCGCAGGCCCTTCGAGTAGTGGTAAGACAACGACTTGCAAGCGTCTGAGTGTGCAACTGGCTGTCAATAGCATCTATCCTATCGGTATTTCCTTGGACGACTATTTTATGGATCGCGACAAGACACCACGTGATGAGAATGGCGACTATGACTATGAGCATCTGCATGCCTTGAATATCCCACTGCTTAACGAACAGATGAATGCCCTGTTCAGGGGCGAGGAAGTAGAACTGCCACGCTATGACTTCCAGACAGGAACAAGTAAGCCCAGTGGCAGGAAACTCAAGTTGAAGGGTAATGAGGTTCTGGTGGTAGAGGGGATTCATGCCCTGAATCCTGAACTGACGGCACAGATACCACCATCACAGATATTCCGTGTGTATGCCTCTGCACTGACGACCATCCTGTTGGATAATCACAACTATATCCCCACGACAGACAACCGCCTGTTGAGACGTATCATCCGCGACTATAAATATCGGGGTGTATCGGCACAGGACTCGATACACCGATGGGCATCTGTGCGTCGTGGCGAGAACCGCTGGATATTCCCCTATCAGGAAAATGCCGATGCAATATTCAATTCAGCGATGCTCTTCGAACTGGCAGTCATCAAGAGTCAGGCAGAGCCGTTGCTGGAGAATGTGCCTGAGAACTGTGAGGAGTATGCGGAAGCCTATCGCCTGCGTAAATTCCTGCGATATATCAAACCCATTCCTGAGGACCAGATACCTCCGACATCGCTGTTGAGGGAGTTCTTGGGAGGAAGCTCGTTTGAGTATTAATGGTCTAAGGTCAAAGGTCGAAGAGTTTAAGAAGTTGAAGAGTTTAAGCGTTTAAGATGAGAAGGATATGGACGATAGTCCTGCTGGGTTGTGCGATGGCTATGACGGCAGGAACGGTGGAGGAGCGATTGGCAGACTTCGACAAGGATATGTCGGTGGAGAATGCCAATGAGTTCTTCGAGGCATTGGACGTGGAGCAATTCACAGTGCAGACCATCCAGTTTAAGAATGGAACACCAAAGGATTCCTTGTGCCAGCAGGTATGGTACTGGGCGGCAGAGTGGTTATACGACCAACACCAATATGAGCAGGCTGCCAGATATGGCAAGAAGGCGCTGCCGCTGTTCCGCTATGGCAATGACGATCGTGCAGGATGTCTGAATATCCTTGGTTGTATCTATGTGCGCATGGGTGATGTCAGACAGGCGGCAGACTATGCCAAGCAATGTCTCGCCATCGATATGAAGAGTGGCGACCACGACCGCATCTCCTCGTCGATGAACACAGTGGCAGGCATCTATATGGCTGGCTATCAGTCGAAGGAGGCAGAGCAGTATATCCTGCAGGCACTGGAACATGCGGAGCAAGCCAAGAATCCTGCGCGCAAGGCTGTCATCCTTGGTATGGCTTCGGAGATATACCACAGTCTTTTGGACGACCAGAAGGCATTGTCGTATGCAGAACAGGCGTATCGTATCGACTCTACCTTAAATCGCCAGCCACAGGCAACCATCCGTCAGTCACAACGTGCCTCGGCACTCTTAGGACTGCAACGCTATCAAGAGGCAGAAGGACTTCTGCGCCAGATACTGCCAGTGATGCGCCAGTCAGGTGATGCCCATGCTTATGCCATTGCCCTTAACCGCATGGGAAAGGCATTGCTCTCCCAGAAAAAGGAGCGAGAGGCTATACCTTATTATATAGAGGCAGTCTCGTTGTTCTCGAAGATGGGTGACCTATATAACGAGATTCATGCACATCGTGGACTCTATGAGAGTTATTGGACGATTAATCCAGACTCGGCAAAGATAGAACTCGACTTGTTTGACAAACTGAAAGACTCTCTCTATACCCATGCCACTGCCGATGCTCTGTCACGCTATAATGCCGAGTTCGGCAATGACCAGTTGCAACAGGAGAATGAAGAAGCACAACTGAAACACCGTTATCTCATCGGTGCCATCATCGTCATCCTGCTGTTATGTGCCATCGCTGCCTGGTATACTGTCCGTCAGATGCGCCTTCGTCAGCAACAGACACAGGAACTCATCAAGGAAATAGAGCGACTGAAAGCTGAAATGTCTGAAAAGAAGGTGGAGGAAGAGACGGCAACATCCGCTGCACCTGTTGTCCCTGATGAAGACCGCCAGTTCCTGATGCGTGTCATCGAGGTCGTCAACGAGGGTATGGCGAATGGACAGTTAAGTGTAGAGCATATTGCCTCCGAACTGAATATGAGTGTGCAGACCTTCCGTCGCCACTTACAGAGTGCGGCTGGTGAGACCCCCAAGGCATTCATCTCCGCTATCCAGATGGAGAAGGCAGGTAAGTTACTGAAAGAGAACTCCGACCTCCCCATCCTGCAAGTGGCAAGTCAATGCGGCTTCGAGGAGGCAAGTTCCTTTACGCATACCTTCAAACGCGTCTATGGAATGTCGCCGAAACAATACAGAGAGAAGTAATACACCATTTTTGTACTACCAGTACAGAGGCTTTGTACAAGTAGTACAGCCCTTTTGTACGGGGTGTACAGAAGCCTTGTACGGGTATATGAAAGCATTGGAGACAGTGAAAAAGTAGGCGATTTTGCTTACTTTTTTACATTTTGGAAGAAAATAACAAGTAGTCGTTGGAAGATTGGAAGAAATGAACAAGTGACTTATATGCTTTTTGCTGTAACTTTGCATCGTCAAAAGCATGATGAGTTTATGAACAAGACAGAACAACAACAAGAGGCGACGAGGTTTTCCTTCGACTACTTTAAGTTTCTCCTTCATCAAGAAGATACTATAGATCGTATGCTCGAACGGAAAATCAACCAGCTGGAGCCTCGCCTTGAAGAACTTATCAATGAAAAGATAAATGAGAGATTGAGGTCTAAGGACTAAGGTCTAAGGGATTATACATTATATATAATTAATAATAAAAATCAAAAAGGTATGAAAAAAGTATTATTCAGTATCGCTATCGTAGCAGCAGGGTTGCTTGTGGCATCGTGTGGTAACAAGAGTGCACAGAACGCCGAGGGTGCAGACTCAACTATTGTAGAGGCAGATCAACTACCAGCAGATTTCGTCCACTATGAAAGTGCTTGTTATGAGTTTGACTGTCCAGAAGCTCTCAAACAAGGGCGTATGGGTGATAGCATTTTCTTGAGTAATTCACCAGAAAGAGATGCCAGTATCCATGTCAACATGATGACAGAAAATGTACCTACAGCTGCGGATTTCAAACAATTTGCAGAGAAGAAGATAGCTGAAAGAAAACGCTATATGGAAATACTCCAGGAACCCACCATTGAAGAAAGACTGCTGTCCGTACGTTGTAAAGATGACCAAAGAGACAAGATTATAGAATTCTTCTATGTACTTGGTGAGAATGGTAATATGGCTTACGGAAACTTTGAATACAGTCCTTCTGCTGCCAATAAATATGAAGCAGCCGTCAAGCCCTTCGTAAAATCTATTGTAGTGAAGTAGATGATGAAATCTATATTATCAACCATAGCCCTGTGTCTGTGCACCATCCTTGGCGCACAGGCTCAGATAAAAGCAGGCAACTGGTATAACGGTTGGCTCTGCTATTCCGCTGAGGAGAAGGATAATGGTGTTGATATCGCACTCAATAAGACTGCCAGTGAGTATGGTCGTTTCAGTTTCGCCAGTGAGATGCTGCTTAACACCTAGACGCTCCGTAAGTATGACAAGAAGACGCTCCGTATCATGCGCAACGAGATCATGGCGCGTCATGGCTACCGCTTCCAGGCGAAAGACCTGCAGGAGTATTTTAGCAAGCAGTTTTGGTATAAGCCAGTTACCTCGAACAACCAAGTGAAACTCTCCTTCGTAGAACAGTTGAACGTTGAGCTTATCAAGCAGATGGAAAATAGCGATTAAATAATTCATATAAAAATCATAAAAACCAAGAAAAAATGAAAAGAATCTATTCTCTCTCAGCCCTTGTATTTATATTGGTTGCCTTCTGCGGAATACTCAGTGTACAGGCACAGACCATTAAGAAAGGCGACAAGTTCTGGGACGGTGAGACACTTTGGCAAGTGGATGCTATCTGGGATAACCATCAGGTGTTCATGACTGGTGCTGGTGAACGTTACCTGTTGCTCGGGCAGGTGAAAGGCAAGGCAGGTGAGTATAAAATTCTTCCTTATGGCGATGCAGGTACCCAGCCGATCCGCTATGCCGAGCTCGGTTGGCGCGTACAATATATCCGTCAGGACGGCATGAACTTCCTTGTCGTACGCAAGCCCAAAGGGGATGCGATGTGGACGATGATGCTCACTTCCGATAACGAGGACAATTGTTATAATCAGCAACAGACGTTGCAGAAAGCTAATTGGGAGGATGTCGTTAACAACACATTGTTGAACACGCCCTATCTCTGGGATATCTCTCGTGAACAATTGCGCCTGATGCGTAATGAGATACTGGCACGTCACGGCTATGTCTTCCAGTCTAAAGACCTCCGTGACTACTTCAGTAAGAAATGGTGGTACAAGCCTGCGGCAAACAATAATGCCGTCAAACTCAATGTCATCGAGCAGACGAATGTTGAACTTATCAAAAGTGAGGAGACCTTAGGGCCAGGACTCCATCCTGCCGATGGTGACGAGCCTTACGAAGAGTAGGATATCTTTTCTTCTATGTTGAAATGATTCAATGTTTGGAGATTCCAAAATAAATATTTATCTTTGCAGCGACTAAATTTCTAAACGAAATGAAAAAAGTATTATCAATCATTGCCTTGTGTCTGTGTGTACAGTACAGTTTTGCCCTCGACTTCTCCTTCGATAAGTTTGTAACCTTGCTGAAAGAAGTGAATACTGAAACGGCAAAGGACTGTGGTCTCTCCTTCATCTATGAGGCGAGTGATGATGGAGGCGAAGAAGGTGATGCCGGTACGAGTGTTGTGGTGTACGGATGGGGCATCGAGAAAGGTAAGAAGCAGGATTTCGGCTATGAGCTGAATAGTACTTCCGACCATGCCTGTTATTTCTATTATCAGTTGGATACCTCAACACAGGCTGCCATGTGTTTCAAGGACAAAGACGATGCCGACCGTTTCATCGAGAAAGCACTGGCATACGGAATCGTTATCATGAATGACGGCTATTATATTTCAGACAAGGAACTGCCTAACGGTACTGTCAAGGTAGATTCTTTCAGTGACTATAGCATCCTTACTCAAATGATGAAGCCTGAGTATGACGAGGATTTCCACAAAGGATTCTATGTCATCCGTTTCTATTATTTTGCATAAAAAACCAAATGAATATGAAAAAGCTAATGACCATCGTGCTGATGCTGTCCTGTATGACACTCAGTACACAAGCACAGACCATCAAGGTGGGAGACAAGTTCTGGGACGGCAGCGGTCTTTATACCGTTCAGGAGATAAGAATGGGTACTATCGTCTATATGACAACCCCACAGGACAATGAAATGACACTGGAGAAGGTGGCAGGCAAGAACGGGGAGTATAAGATCATCCCCAGCCGTCAGGCAGAGGAATGTCCCATCCGTTTTGCACAGTTCGGTTGGCGCGTACAGTATATCCGTAAGGACGGCATGAACTTCCTTGCTGTTCGCAAACCTTCTGGTGAGACGATGTGGACAATGGTGCTGACTCCCGATAACGAGGATAATTGTTATGATCAGCAACAGGCCTTGCAACAAGCCAATTGGGAGGATGTCATCAACAACACATTGTTGAACACCCCTTATCTCTGGAATATTCCTCGTGAACAGTTGCGCTTGATGCGTAATGAGATCCTTGCCCGTCACGGCTATGTATTCCAATCCAAAGACCTCAGCGACTATTTCAGCAAGAAGTGGTGGTATAAGCCTGCTGCAAACAATAGTGCTGTCAAACTCAATGTCATTGAGCAGACGAATGTCGAACTCATTAAGAGTGAGGAAGCAGTAGAACCAGGACTCCATCCTGCAGATGTCGCTGGCGATGTCGACCAATCGGATTTCGAGTAGAAGAGGTATTCAGTTAAAGCGAATAAAAATGCAGTTTCTGTCTAAAAAAGGGCAGTAACTGCATTTTTATTGCAATTTATTTGGATATTCAATGAATATTTGCGAACTTTGCATCCGTTTTTGAGAAAGTAAAAGTAAATAAGATACTTTATGGCTGAATTAGAAGTAAAAGAACTCGACCAAGTCGTAGTTCGCTTTTCAGGTGATTCCGGTGATGGTATGCAATTGGCTGGAAACATCTTCTCTACGGTGAGTGCTACCGTAGGTAATGGTATTTCTACGTTTCCTGACTATCCTGCCGATATCCGCGCCCCGCAAGGCTCTTTGACGGGTGTCTCAGGATTCCAGGTTCATATTGGTGCTGGCAAGGTATATACCCCTGGTGACAAGTGTGATGTGCTGGTGGCTATGAATGCCGCTGCCCTGAAGACGCAGTTGAAGTATGCCAAGCCACAGGCCACGATTATCATTGACACAGACTCCTTCGGTCCCAAGGACTTGGAGAAGGCACAGTTTAAGAGTGAGGATTATTTAGGCGAGATGGGTGTTGACCCTGATCGTGTCATCCAGTGTCCGTTGACAACGATGGTGAAAGACTGTCTGGCAGACTCTGGTATGGATAACAAGGCGATGCTGAAGTGTCGTAATATGTTCGCTCTCGGACTGGTCTGCTGGCTCTTCGACCGCGACTTAGAATTGGTTAACAACTTCCTGCGCGACAAGTTCGCCAAGAAACCTGCTATTGCAGAGAATAATATTAAAGTGGTTCAGGCAGGTTATGACTACGGACATAACACACATAGCAGTGCCGTCAACGTCTATCGCATCGAATCAAAAGAGAAGGTGCCTGGACGTTATATGGATATCACAGGAAACAAGGCAACAGCCTATGGTTTGATTGCCGCTGCTGAGAAAGCAGGTCTGCGCCTCTACCTTGGTTCTTATCCTATCACTCCTGCTACGGATATCCTGCATGAGTTATCAAAGCATAAGTCATGTGGTGTCATCACCGTTCAGTGTGAGGATGAGATCAGCGGTTGTGCCTCTGCCTTAGGTGCCTCGTTTGCAGGAGCTCTGGGTGTGACTTCTACCTCTGGTCCTGGAATTTGTCTGAAATCTGAGGCCATGAACCTCGCCGTCAT
>CADCEW010000032.1 GCA_902800585.1 uncultured Prevotellaceae bacterium | reverse complement strand
ACAGGCAGATTATAATAGGTGATAATGAAACTTATCAGTGGCTTGTCTACTTTCATGTTCATGATGCAAAAGTACGAAATTATTTGTAATTTCGTAATAAAAGTAGTACTTTTGCGTTCAAAATAGTAAAAGAAAATGTCAGACGGACAGAATAACGGATATCATCATATACTGAAATACACGAGTATCTTTGGTGGCGTACAAGGACTGAATGTTGTGGTGAGCCTTGTGCGTAATAAGTTTGTTGCCTTGATACTCGGTCCTTCTGGCATGGGTCTGGTATCCCTTTTCAATACTACCATTAACTTCATCTCCCAGTCTACTACCCTTGGTATTGCGACGAGTGCTGTGCGTCATTTGTCGGAGTTTCCAGAAAATGACTATCATCCACAGATTGTTCATTTCGTGAAGGTGGTACGTGCATGGAGTTTGTTGACAGCATTGCTAGGTATGTTGGTGTGTATGATGCTGGGTCCTTTCCTCAGTAGTGCTACGTTTGCGTGGGGTGACCATACGTTACACTTCATATTGTTGGCACCTGCAGTGGGTATGTTGGCAATAACAGGTGGTGAGATGGCCATCCTGAAAGGGCGTCGAAGACTCCGTTCGCTTGCTTTTGTACAAGTGGGGGCAGTGTTAGCGGCACTACTGATATCAGTGCCAGTCTATTATTTCTTTGGTGAGGCGGGTATTGTGCCTGTCATTGTGGCAATGGCTTTTGTCACCATGCTCTTGACGATTAATAGTTCTTACCGTCTCTATCCATTGTTGTTAAGAGGGACTAAAGGTATCTTAGGCGTAGGCATGGAGATGGTGCGTCTGGGTGTTGCTTTTACATTGGCAGGTATTATCGGCAGTGGTGCTGAGATGCTGATACGTTCCTGGTTGAATGTAGAGGGCGACCTTGGTATGTTGGGACTCTATAATGCAGGCTATATGATAACGGTGACTTACGCTGGCATGGTGTTCTCAGCCATGGAGACGGATTATTTCCCACGACTCTCAGCTGTTAATACTGATGTGACAGCTACCAACGAGACAGTCAATAAGCAGATGGAGGTGTCTATTTTGATGATATCGCCGATGCTGGTTGTACTGATCATCTTCCTGCCTGTCATTATTCCGTTACTTTTTAGTGATGAGTTCCTGCCAGTCATCGCAATGACGCAAGTGGCTACCTTAGCGATGTTCTTTAAGGCTCTTACCTTACCTGTAGCCTATATCACACTGGCACGTGGCTATTCACTGATGTATCTGTTCCTTGAATCAGCCTATTTCGTCGTATTTGTCATACTAATCATCTTCGGTTATCAGCATTGGGGACTGCTGGGAACGGGTATTGCCATCACGCTTGCCAATGTATTCGACTATCTGATGATTAATGGTGTGGCACGTTGGCGCTATGGATATAAAATAACATCGACCGTGATGCGGTATAGTGCCATACATATCCTCATCGGATTGCTTGCTTACTTTACCACCATCACGGTCGATGGCTATGCCTATTGGATATTTGGTATAGGACTGTCACTTGTCAGTCTGCTGTTCTCCCTGCTGAATCTCCATCAGAAGACGCATCTGTGGGAAGCACTGACACGACGTTTTAGAGGTCGTTAGAACTTAAAGTCCAATTGAATATCCGCGAAATTGTAGTTGTGCTTGAGGAGAGATCTGTCATTGACCAGTGCATACTCCGCATTAATCTGGATATTCTTGGTAATGAAATAGTTCAAACCAATCTCATACATTGTCTTAGATGTTGACCATTCCTTAGAAGGACGATACACATTGTAACGAGCCTTAGCATGTAACTTGCTTTTGATGACAGGTACAATGCCGAAGACATAGAATCCGTCAGCTTTGTCACCTTTGGAGAAATCAACGGTCCTGCTGTCTACCTTGACGGCTCCCCATCCTTGGCTATGGATATACTCAGCACGGAAGGTGTACTCGTCTTTATCGTATTCAGCAGAAAGACAATAACGGTTCTTGCTGATACTGCCACTACGCTCTTCACCATTCTCGTCAGTCCATGTCATGTCACCACGTGAACCAGTCCATCCGAAGGCACCAATACGGACACCCTTGACAGGCATGAACCAGATTCCTCCGATGACATCCTTGCGGTTGTCTCTGTCTTTCTGGTTAATACCCTCACCATTATAGATACCAATCTGATAGTGGAAGAGGTTACGACCTGAGGCATTTTTCAGAAAATCTCCCTGTATCTGTATACCGATATCACGACCACCTGAGGCTTTCTCACCAGAACGGTCACCGAAACCTGAGAGCGAGTTGATGACGGTAGCATAGGAATACCATCCCTGTGTGATAGGATGGGTGGGGTTTTCAAAGGTAAAGGCACGTTTGAACTGACCGGCCTTTACACGGAAGAACTCATATTTCTGCCATTCGGCAAAGAGGTCGACAAGCATGACGGTGGGATTGCCAGGTCCGGCATTAGAACTTCCCTGCATCTGTACACGCCAGGCAAAGTCCCCAATCTTACCGTCTAATATTAAACGCATTAAGCGGAGGTTGAAAGAGTTTTCAGTTTTATCATCAGGATTCTGTACCTGATACTGCAGCATGCCATATCCACTTAACTTGATATTCTTCACCCATTGAGGGAGTTCAATCACCGTTTTTTTCTTCTCTTCTTGAGCATTGGAAGCCAATGCGAAGCCCGTCACGAGGAGGGCAAGGATCATTAGTTTCTTCATAGTTTATCGTTTAATTAGTAATACAACATTTTCTACATGGGGGGTATGTGGGAACATATCGACGGGCTGTACTTCTGCTACCCGATAATCCGTATCCAACTCTTGCAGGTCACGAGCCTGTGTGGCAGGATTACAGGATACATAGACGATACGTTGAGGAGCTGCCCTGAGGATGGTTTTGACAACATCGGGATGCATACCTGCACGTGGTGGGTCAGTGATAATGACATCGGGACGACCATGTTCAGCGATAAACACGTCAGTCAGGATATCTTTCATATCACCAGCGAAGAACAAGGTATTGTCGATATGATTAATCTCGGAATTGATTCTGGCATCTTCAATCGCTTCTGGTACATATTCAATACCAATCACTTTCCGTGCTTTCCGTGCGACGAAGTTAGCAATAGTACCAGTACCTGTATAGAGGTCATAAACCAGAGGCTTATTCTCAGAGTTCTCAGAGTACTCCGAGTACTCCGAGAACGCAAACTCTCTCGCCACGCTATACAGATGGTATGCCTGTTCTGTATTTGTCTGATAGAACGACTTCGGTCCTACCTTGAAACGCAAATCCTCCATTGTCTCAAAGATATGGTCGTTACCCTTAAACGTCAATATCTCCTGATCACCGATGGTGTCGTTGCATTTCTGATTGTCCAGATACATCAGTGCCGTAATCTGTGGAAATGTATCAGCGATATGCTGCATCAGACCTTTTGCTTCTTGTTCTCCACCTGTCTCATCATAGTGGAACTGGAAGATGACAAGCCACTCTCCTGTGTTTGAGTTACGGATGATGACATCACGGAGAAGTCCTACCTGCTGTCGGAGATCAAAGAAACTCATGTGGTGCTGGATAGCATAGTCGCGCACCTCATTACGAATCTGGTTATGCAGGTCGTCCATCAGCCAGCATTTCTCAATCGGCAGGATTTTGTCAAAAGCTCCTGTGATATGGAAGCCGATGGCATCGCGGGCAAACTCCTTACCCGACGCAATCTCCTCATTGGTCAGATAACGGCGGTTGGAACATCCGAAGTCGAGTTTGTTACGATATTCCTGTGTCTTCACACTGCCCAGAATGGGACGGAAGACAGGGAGTTCCACCTTACCGATACGTGTCAACTGATCATACACCTGTTGCTGTTTCATCTTCAACTGCTCCTCATAGGGCAATAGTTGCCACTTACAACCGCCACAGGTACCGAAATGCTGACAGAAAGGCTTTGTGCGTAAAGGACTATAACTGTGATAACGAATAACCTCTGCCTCCATGAAACTGTGCTTCTTGCGTCTTACTTGTAAGTCACAGACATCACCAGGCACAGCCCATGGCACGAAGACCACCATGTCATCGACTCGGGCAAGGGATTTTCCCTCTGCCGCAAAATCGGTAATGGTGATATTCTCTAAGACAGGCAGCGGCTTCTTCTTTCTGGACATAGAATACTATTTCTTATCTTCCATTAGTTTAGAGATGATTTCCAATGCCTTCTCCCAGTCAGTATCCAAAGAGAAACGTGTTATACATTCAGCTCTTTTATAATAACTCAGCACCAAATCCTTGTCTTTGTCTTTGAAAAGAGGATTCTCCCGAGTAGTTTCCATGAACAACCTGGTCATTTCCTCTTGCAGAGCCTCTGGCATCTTACTTAAATCCACCAGTTTCTTGATGTACAATGTCACGTAAGCGTTCATGGAATAAGCCTGAACATCAAGATAGTATGCCGATGAGTCTGGCATTTCTTCCTGCATTTTGATCACGAGATAGTTCAAGGCATCCAGTTTGAACTGACTGATCTGGCGGATCACTTCGTTGTTTTGCTGATTCTCCACGATAGCTTTATTCTTCTGTCGAAGTTCGTTGAAAACCTCTTGTGCCTGCATGCTCATACTGAGCATCAGCATACATCCTAATAAAATCTTTTTCATTGTCGTTCTTATTTTTGTTTTGTTAGATATATTTTATTTGTGATAATCGGTGGTAATTCCTCTTCATAGTGTGTCACCATCACCATCGTCTTGTTGCGTCGCTCACAGAAAGTCTCTATGACATCCTTGACCAGTCGGCGGTTCACGAGGTCTAGTCCGTGTAGTGGCTCGTCGAGGATGAGCAGTTGCGGATCCTTGACGAAAGCACGAGCCAATAGAACGAGTCGCTGTTCTCCACTGGAGAGTTTCATAAAGGTACGGTTGTACTTATCTTCCAGTCCGAAGATATCCATCCAGAAACGGCAGATGGCAAACTCATCTTCATTGGGTTTGACATAGAGTCCTACAGAGTCTTTCAGTCCACTGACCACAATACGGATGGCAGGGAGGTCACGCTGATAGGAGCGATGCATCTCCGGTGACACATATCCTATATGTTTCTTGATGTCCCAGATACTCTCACCAGAACCACGGGGACGATCGAAGAGGGTGATATCACAGGCATAACTCTGCGGATTGTCTGCGCAGACCAAAGACAATAAGGTTGACTTGCCGCTACCGTTCTGTCCTGACAATGCCCATCGCTCTCCGTTACGTACCGTCCAATCGAGGGCCTTCAGGATGGTGCGCTCTCCATAGCGGATGCTTACTTGTTGCATTTTGATGACCTCGTCGGTATGATAGTCGTTGTCTTGATAGGGCAGTGCAAGTATTGCCTCTCGTTTCTCCTTGGTCAGCACATGGGGTGGGATAGGGAGTTGCCTGTTGTAATAATCCTCCCGACTACATGGGGGCAGTATTTTTCCGTTTCTCAGTTCGATGACCTCAGATACGAAGGTAGGGATATCATCTGTCTTCGAGAGTACGAGGATGATGTCAAGACGATGTTTCTCCGCCAATAACAGCAACAACTCTTTCAGTTGGTCGCGTGTCTCCGCGTCGAGTCCGATAAAGGGATTATCCATGATGAGCAGACTCGGGTTGGCAAACAGTGTCTTTGTCAGTTGGAATTTTCGGAGTTCTCCGCTGGAAAGTGTGATAACATATTTGTCAAGTAACGGCTCCATGTGGAAGAGGTCATACAGATGACGTTGCAGTTGACGACGTTCCTCTGTGTCTTCGCCAGCCAGTTGGTAGGCTTTCTCCAGCAATGCTCCTACATTGGGTGTCTCAGGGTCTATGTCGTGCTGGTTCCATCTGAGTTGCAGGTAGTAGGCCTTGTCGACGGCAGGACCATAAGAGTCACTGAAGGCGATATAGCGCAAACGGTCACTCGCCACCTGCCTGCGCAGTTGCTCGATGTATTGCGTCTTACCGCTTCCGTTTCGTCCTACAACAGCCTTAATCATCAACTCTAACCTTTAACCCTTAACCTTTTTAGGATTCTTATTCACGAAATCTTTCCATCCCCGATATTGAGCCTGCGACTCAGGACGGTTCATCTGCATGAAATGGCAATAGGCGGCACCAAGAGCATCTGTCGCATCCATGAATTTCGTCATGGCATCCTCGTCGAACTTCAACAACCGCTGCAACATCCCTGCTACCTGTTCCTTTGAGGCTGAACCGTTACCTGTTATCGCCATCTTGATTTTCAGGGGCGCATACTCATGGATGGGTACTCCGTGATGAATGGCAGCGGCAATAGCGGTACCTTGTGCGCGTCCGAGTTTCAGCATCGACTGTACGTTCTTTCCGAAGAAGGGCGCTTCAATTGCCATTTCGTCAGGCAGATAGGCATCGATGATACCTGTCACCCGTTCAAAGATATGACCGAGTTTCAGGTAGGCATCCTCAAAGCGGCGCAGGTCAATGACACCCATTGTCACCATCTCCGCCTTGTTGTCATTTACCTTAATGACACCATAGCCCATGATGTTCGTGCCAGGGTCGATACCCAGTATCACCTTTTCCATATTCGGTACAAAGATAGTGCAAAACGAACGAAAAACCAAATTTATTTGAGTTTTTTCATTTTCAAGCGTGAGAGTAGTAGAAAGGTATGTTGTTTTTATCTCTTGATTAGGAAGAAACCGATATGGTGGGTGTCACCTTTGCGGTTGAGGGTCCGTAACTCATAGACACCGTTAGGAATGTCAGAGATATTGACACTGCGGGCAAAAGGCTTTGTGATAATGATATTACCTTGCATAGAAAAGACAGCAAGATGTTCGGCTTCAGGCAGTATTTTGTCTTCGGGAATCGTCAGCAAGTATCCGTTGTTAGCCATAAGTTGAGAGTTGGATAGTGAACTATCAACTATGAACTTTGAACTATGAACTTTACCCTTACTCCTTTGTCCTCCCACCGGTTCGCTCTCCTTTCCATAACGGTTGACTGCAGTGACGGCATAATAAAGGGTAGGCTCGCTGGACGGACGGCGAACACTGACAAACTGTTGCATCTGTCGCGTGGCAATAAGGTTACGAGCATCTTGGATATCCACTGGTTGTGTCGTGGAGGCATAGACATTATAGGTGAGGTAATCACCATCGCTGGTATCGATGGCTCCGCTCCAACTGATATTGTCACCATTGGTTGTACGCTCGACATGGAGTGAGGTCGGTGCCTGGGGAGCAGGCTGACGGGTGATAACAGCAGGTACAAGGGCAGGGTAGGCGTCAAAGTCGCAGACAAAGTCATAGAGTCCTTTGGTATTTTCTGTCAGGAAACGGCTACGGAAATAACAGTGTCCAAGTTCCTGTTGACGTGCCACATTCATCTGTCGCTTGATAGCATCCAATGACCAATTACCCTCACTGCGTAACAGACGGTAGATACCCAAGCCAGCAGCCACTTCGCGTCCATGACGGTTCTCACTCCAATCGGCAGCGAAAGGATAGAAGTGCTTGCCATCGTAATACATCATCGGATAGAGTTGATCCATCAGTCCGTCACGCAACCATCCCTGCGCATCTTGACAAACCTTATGATAAGCATTCCATCCACCAGAAGGGAAACGTGTCAGGTCGTCGAATTTACCGAGTGGTGAACAACTTAACTTCACCCAAGGTTTCTGTGTCTTCACCTTCTTATGGATGGCACGCACGATACGCGTGATGTTCTCGCGTCCCTGTGAACGATTGAGACTTCCTGTCCATTGCTCAGGATAACGGATATAGTCGAGGTGGATGCCGTCAATGTCATAACGGCTGGTAATCTCCTCACAAATATTTGAGATATAATCGGCAGTCTGCGCATTTTCAGGATTCAAGAAGGCATCCACACCGATACGCTTCATCAGGTCAGGACGACGCTGACGGAGACTCTTTGCTCCATAACTCTCCCACTTGCCAGTAGGTACAGTCACCACCCACGCATGTAACTCCATACCTCGCTTGTGTGCCTCTTCAATCGCATATTGCAGCGGATCATAGTTAGGGGCTGTTCCGAACTTACCACTGATACAGCCATCCCATGGCTCATATTTGGAAGGGTAAGTGACAGTGCCTCGGATGCGCGCCTGAAAAAGTATGGTATTGACATTTGCCCGTTTCAGTTTGTCGAGAATCTCACAGAGTTCCTGTTTCTGTCGACGCTCAATGGCGGCAGATGTTCCTTTCGTATTGGGCCAGTCGAGTCCTTCCAAGGTTGTCAGCCAAACAGCACGCAGTTCTTGTCTGGGCTGTGCATTCAAGGAAAGAACAGCGCAGAACAACAATATAATAAAGGTATATCGTTTCATATGCTATCAATTTTGGATGCAAAGGTACAAAAAAAATGAAAAATGAGAATTGAAAATTGAAAATTATATGTACCTTTGCAGGAAGATTATAAAAATATAACGTAAAAATGATATCATTTACAGTGAGCCTCGTGGCTCTGTTATTAGGTTATCTCTTCTATGGTCGTATGGTGGAGCGCATTGTCGGTCCGGATAACCGTGAGACGCCTGCTGTTGCAAAGGCTGATGGTATTGACTACATCGTGCTTCCTAACTGGAAGATTTTCATGATTCAGTTTCTGAACATTGCAGGTACAGGTCCTATCTTTGGTGCCATCATGGGTGCAAAGTTCGGTCCTGTTGCTTATCTGTGGATTGTCTTCGGCTGTATCTTCGCAGGAGCCGTTCATGATTATTTGTCGGGTATGCTCTCCATGCGTAACGGAGGTGCCAGTCTGCCAGAGTTAGTTGGCAAATACTTAGGTAAAACGACAAAGGGCATCATGCTGGTTTTCACCGTGTTACTGCTCATTATGGTTGGTACGGTATTCGTGTATAGCCCTGCGGAGATTCTGCATTCCATCGGCGGTGAGACGATGATGTGGGTCATCATCATTTTTGCCTATTACATCATCGCAACGATGTTACCTATTGATAAGATTATCGGACGCTTCTATCCTATCTTTGCTTTCTCGTTGCTGTTCATGGCAGCTGCCCTGATGGTAGTTTTGTTTGTAAAGACACCTGCTATTCCAGAGTTATGGACTCATTTATATAATATGGGTGCAGAGGCACAGCCAGAGAAGTGGACAGACGCCATCTTCCCAGCCTTGTTTATCACCATCGCTTGTGGAGCCATCAGTGGTTTCCACGCTACGCAGAGTCCTTTGATGGCGCGTTGCGTGAAGAGTGAGAAGATGGGACGTCCCATCTTTTATGGAGCAATGATTACCGAAGGTGTTGTCGCCTTGATATGGGCAACGGTGGCTTCTTATTTCTTCTATGCAGAGCCAGCTCCTGGTTATCAGTTGATAGAGGCTGCCAAAGAGACAGGTTTCTATACCTCTGCTCCTACTGTCGTCAATATCATCTGTAACGATTGGCTGGGTGTATTCGGAGGTATTCTTGCTATGTTAGGTGTGGTGGCAGCCCCGATTACCAGTGGTGATACTGCCTTCCGTTCTGCCCGTCTGATTGTGGCTGAATGGTTGAAGATGAACCAGCGCCCCATCCCGAAGCGTCTTATCATCTGCATCCCATTGTTTGCTGTTTCCATCGCCATGCTCATCTGGCAGATTCAGAACCCTGATGGTTTCAACACCATCTGGCAGTACTTCGGTTTCTCCAACCAAGCCTTGTCTGTGTTCACCCTCTGGGCTGTCACAGTATATTTGGTGCGCGAACAGAAGTGCTATTGGATTACGCTGATTCCTGCCTTGTTCATGACTACCGTCTGCTCTACGTTCTTCTTTATTTCCAAGCAGACGCTTCACTTGCCAGAGTCCGTTGGCTATCCCTTGGGTCTCGTTAGCCTCATAGTGGCTTGTATATGGTTCTTCCTCTGGCTACGCAGAGAAAAATTGAAAATTGAGAATTGAAAATTAAACAATAACATATTACATATTATGAAGAAATTATGTTTATTAGTAGTAGCCCTTGTGGCATGTTTGACAGCGAATGCACAGTTTGAAAAAGGTAAGGGGTATATCGGTGCCTCACTCTCTGGTTTTGATATCGGCAGTCAGGCCAAGAAATTCCATGTTGGACTGAATGCCAAGGTTGGTTATCTGTTTGCCGACAACCTGATGGCAACGGCACAGGTAGGTTATGAGCATCTGGATGATACGCCTGACAATCTGACAATTGGTGTTGGTGCCCGTTATTACATCATTCAGAACGGACTCTATCTGGGTGCTACGCTGAAATACAAGCACGCTAATGATTATAACGATTTCCTGCCAGGTGTGCAGGTGGGTTATGCCTTCTTCCTTAGCCGTACTGTAACGATTGAGCCGGAATTGTATATCGATTTCTCAACAAAGAAGTTTGAGAACTCTTGCTTTGGATTAGGCATCGGTATCGGTGTCTATCTGTTCAAGGACCAGTATAAACTGAAGAGATAGTTAAGAGTTAAGTCTATGTTAAGTGTTGAGGAATTAGTTGACCGCCTGATAGACCTCTCGTTTGCAGAGGATATCGGCGACGGAGATCACACCACCCTCTGTTGTATTCCAGAGAATGCAATGGGTAAGTCACATCTGCTCATTAAGGAAGATGGAATACTGGCTGGTGTGGAGGTTGCCAAAGAAGTGTTCCGCCGTTTCGACCCTGAAATGAAAGTAGAGGTGTTGATACAGGATGGTGCAAAGGTAAAGAAGGGCGACATTGCCATGATTGTGACAGGCAAGGTACGTTCTCTGTTACAGACGGAGCGCCTGATGCTGAACATCATGCAGCGCATGAGTGGTATTGCCACGATGACGAACCGTTATGTGGAACGTCTGAAAGGTACGAATACCCGTGTATTGGATACTCGTAAGACCACACCAGGTATGCGTATGCTGGAGAAGCAGGCCGTGAAGATTGGTGGTGGTGTGAACCATCGTATCGGTCTCTTTGACATGATTCTGTTGAAAGACAACCATATCGACTTCGCAGGTGGTATCGTCAATGCTATCGACCGTTGTCATCAGTATCTTGATGAGAAAGGACTGAAACTGAAAATCGAGATAGAAGTCCGTTCCTTCGATGAGTTACAACAGGTGTTGGATCGTGGTGGTGTGGATCGTATCATGTTGGATAACTTCTCCGTACCCGATACGAAAAAGGCTGTAGACCTGATTGCTCATCGTTATGAGACAGAGTCGAGTGGTGGTATTACATTTGATACTATCCGCGATTATGCCGAGCAGGGTGTCGACTATATTTCTGTTGGTGCTTTGACACACTCCGTTAAGGGACTTGACATGAGTTTTAAGGCATGCTGAAAAGGATAGCGATTGGCTGTTGGCTATTGACTATTGGTTGTCAGTCACTCATGGCTGACAACCAAAGAGTGTCGTATGCCTCACCAGTAGACTATCAGATAACTTTGGCAGGTAACTTCGGAGAACCACGTCCCAATCATTTTCATGGTGGAATAGATGTCAAGACCGATAATGTGGAAGGCAAGCATATCTATTCTATTGGTGATGGATATGTGAGTCGGTTGACAGTAGGTGTTAGTGGTTTCGGTAATGCCGTCTATGTGACGCATCCAGAAGGGTATACCAGTATCTATTGTCATCTGAAACGCTTTGCACCCAAACTGGAACGGATGATAGACCGTCAGGCAGCGAAAGGAGAACCCATCGATGTTCACTTCACGCCTCTTGACTTTCCTGTGGCTCAAGGACAATTGATTGCACTCAGTGGAAATACGGGGCATAGTACAGGTCCGCATCTACATTTGGAGATTCACGACACGAAGACGTGGGACATGATGGATCCATTGGACTTCCTGACAGGTTGTATTATTGACTCTGTTCCTCCGCAGGCACATAGTTTTATGGCATGTCCTGTGTCTGGCAAAGGCGTATTCAATGGAGGCTCCAGTAAACAGACCTTCTCCTTCGGGGCTCCTCCAGACAGTGCCCGTTTCTGCTACTCTTCTCGTCTCGACCAGTCATTTTCCGCTTGGGGAAAAGTAGGTTTTGCCCTTTGGGCTGATGATTATATGCAGGGCGTTTATAACCATTATGGTATTCGGGAGACTATTCTGTTGGTGGACGGACAGGAGGTGTTCTATTCCAATGTGAGTCGTATTCCTGTCAATAGTACCCGTCAGGTAAACTCCTGGGGAGATTACGATCACTGGCAGCATCATAAGACATGGTATATGCGTTCGTATATTCCGAAGGGAGTGACGTTACCAATCCTCCGTGGTGTCGACAGAGGTATCGTCGACTTTAACGAGGAACGTCCTTACCAAATAACATATATCCTCCGTGACTTCATGGGTAATGAAGCACGTTATGACTTTACCGTTCAAGGCGTCAAAACGCCCATTAATCCCATTAACCCCATTCCATACAATGTCCATTACGACCGCTTATCACTGATTTCCTTGCCAGGCATGCAACTGACGATACCTGCAAGGATGGTGGAGGAAGGACTGTTGATTCAGCCAAAGGTGGAAGAGGGGAGTATCTCACGCCGTTATACCTTTGCCCAACAGGCCTGTCCATTGTTCGGATGGGTGGAATTGAGTATAGCCGTACCTCGTGGTATGGATCCTTCTAAGCTTTATATAGACGGAGGTGGACGTGATATGGGAGGAACCTATGAGGATGGTTGGATGACAACACGTATCCGTGAACTCGGTGTCACTTATGAATTGAAATTGAAAGAAAAGAAAGATAAATCATGAAAAAAGCATTTCTATTGGCGGCTGTCATGATGACGGTCGTATCGGCATTTGCCTGTACAAACTTCATCGTTGGCAAGAAAGCAAGTACGGATGGCTCTGTCATCTGTAGTTATAATGCAGACTCCTATGGAGCCTACATGCCTCTTTATCATTTTCCTGCTGCAAAACACCAGAAGGGTGAGATGCGTAAAGTGTTTGAATGGGATACCAATAAATACTTAGGTGAGATTGCAGAGGCAGAGGAAACCTATAATGTCGTGGGTAATATCAACGAGTGGCAGGTAACCATCGGTGAGACGACCTATGGTGGTCGTGAGGAAATGGTGGACTCTACAGGCATCATTGACTATGGCTCTTTGATTTACATCGCCCTTCAACGTTCCCGTAGTGCCCGTGAAGCCATTCAGGTCATGACTACTCTTGTAGAGCAATATGGTTATTGTTCGGAAGGAGAGACGTTTACCATCTGTGACCCTAACGAAGCATGGATCTTGGAAATGCAGGGTTGCGGTCCTGATCGTAAAGCATCGAAGGAACGTACTGTATGGGTGGCTGTCCATATTCCAGATGAGGCCATCTGCGCCCATGCCAATCAGAGCCGTATCGGACAGTTTAGCATGAAAGACAAACAGAACGTGCTCTATTCGAAGAATGTCATTAAATATGCTCGTCAACAAGGTTGGTTTACAGGTAAAGACGAGGATTTCTCTTGGAAGATGGTGTATGCGGCTCCTACCTTTGAGGGACGTCGTATCTGTGATGCCCGTGTCTGGAGTTTCTTCAATCATCATAAGAAAGGCATGGACCGCTATCTCCCATGGGCATTAGGTCTCGACAAGGATGCGGAAGACATGCCGCTATGGATCATCCCTGACGAGAAACTGAGTGTCGAAGATGTAATGAACGATATGCGTGACCATTTCGAGGGAACACCGATGGAGATTGACTCGACGGATGTGGGTGCTGGTATCTGGCACATGCCATATCGTCCTACACCATTATATTTTAAGGTAGATGGTAAGCGTTATTTCAATGAGCGTCCAACCTCAACGCAGCAGACTTCCTTCTCGTTTGTCTCACAGATGCGTTCATGGCTGCCTCGTGAAGTAGGCGGTTGTTTCTGGTTTGGTAATGATGACGGAAATATGATTGCTTATGTCCCTGTCTATTGTTCAATGACACGTCTTCCAGAATGTTTCAATACGCCTGGTGCCGATGCGATTACGTTCTCGGACAAGAGTGCTTACTGGGTATGCAACTGGGTGAGCAATATGGTTTATCCCCGTTATTCTGCATTGTTCCCTGACTTGAAACAGGTACGTGACTCATTGCAGCAGGCTTATCTCACACAGCAACCAGAGATAGAGGCAAAGGCAAAGACGATGCAGCCTGCAGAGATGCAGCGCTTCCTTAACGACTACAGCATTTCTCAGGCACAACAGATGCTGGATCGTTGGAAACAACTGGCTATCTTCCTCATCGTCCGTCATAACGATATGGCAGTGAAACCTGTCGACGAGCAGGGACGTTTCATCCGAAACAAAGAAGGATTAGGGGCAACAGTGCAGCGTCCTGGTTATCCGCAACCGTTTGCGAGACACTTGGTAAAGGAGACGCACGAGCGTTATACAATTCCGGAATAAAAAATAAAGTGGGACTCAAACGAGTTCCACTTTATTGATATCTTGTTCCATTTCGCAGTAGTGACAGGTCAGGATGCCGTTCTCTACGTGGAAATGGGTTTGCATCGGTTCGTTATTCGTGATGCATTTGGGATTATTGCATTTCACGATGCCCCGTATCTCTTCTGGCGTCGTTACCGTTTTCTTCTCGACCACCTCAAAGTTGCGGATGATATTTAGTACGATATTCGGAGCGACGACGGAGAGGCGGGAAATCTCTTCGTCAGTAAACCATTTGTTCTCCACTTTGATAATGCCCTTCTTTCCTAATTTTTTCGAAAGGAAATTATAACCGATGGTGACAGGCGTCTCTAACTCTGCCAGTTTCAGCAACTGAGCCACCTGATAGGTTTTCTCAGATGGGATATGGTCGATGACAGTGCCGTTCTCAATGGCGGCAACAAGCATTTGGTTCTTGTTCATAGTACTTTACTTAATAATCGTTTTGTCTTTCTTCACTTCCTTCAGACTGATGCCGAGGACATCACAGAATATCGCCTCACGGGCGAAGAGTCCGTTGCCTGCCTGTTGGATATAGTAGGCATGGGGATTGTCATCTACATCGTAGGCAATCTCATTGACGCGGGGCAGAGGATGCAGGATCTTCATGTTAGGCTTTGCCAGTCGCAACATGTCGTTATTCAGGATATACACGTTCTTGACGCGTTCATACTCCATGAGGTCTGAGAAACGTTCCTTCTGTACACGTGTCATATAAAGGATATCCGCGTCGGCAATGACTTTCTCGTTGAAGGCGGTATGTTCTTGGAACTTGATGTTATGCTCCTTGCAGTAGAGTTTATACTCGTTGGGCATGGCCAATTCTTTCGGAGCAATAAAATGGAACGTAGGGTTGAAGTGACGCATCGCCATGATAAGAGAGTGTACTGTCCGCCCATATTTCAGGTCGCCCACCAGATAGATATTCAGGTTGTCGAGTGTACCTTGTGTCTTATAGATACTGTATAGGTCGAGCATACACTGTGACGGATGTTGGTGGGCTCCGTCGCCGGCATTGACGATAGGCACATCGGTGACCTCTGACGCATAGCGTGCTGCTCCTTCGATAAAGTGGCGCATGACGATGACATCCGCATAGTTAGCGACCATGGAGATGGTATCCTTTAATGTCTCACCCTTCGTGCCGCTGGTAATCTTCGGGTCTGCAAAGCCGATGACACGAGCGCCGAGACGATTGGCTGCTGTCTCGAAACTCAGTCGTGTACGTGTGGATGGCTCGAAGAATAGTGTTGCCACCACCTTTCCCTTCAGCAGTTCACGGTTAGGATGCTTCTCAAACTCCTGTGCCATCTCAATCATATAGAGTATTTTCTCACGAGTGAGATCGGCAATGGTCACAAAGTCATGCTTTTCCATATATCTTTATTCCTTTTAGGTCGTTTAATCCGCACAAAGGTACAAATAAATTTGCATTTTCGCTCACTTATTAAATAAAATTCTTACGCTCAACATAAAAAGTACACTTTTTTGTCTTCGCTTAACCGAATTTTTCGTACCTTTGCACACAATTTCAGAAATAACACATCATTGCAATGAATATATCTTATAAATGGTTGAAGGAGTACGTGGATTTCGACCTCACACCACAGCAGGTGTGTGATGCTTTGACATCAACGGGACTGGAAGTCGACGCACTTGAGGAAGTACAGAGTATCAAAGGAGGACTGAAAGGTCTGTATGTAGGTAAGGTGCTGACATGTGAGATGCACCCCAATTCAGACCACCTGCACGTGACAACAGTAGACTTAGGTAAGGGTGAACCTTCACAGATTGTATGTGGTGCACCTAATGTGGCTGCTGGTCAGAAAGTCATCGTTGCTGACTTAGGTTGTGTACTGTATGATGGTGATCAGGAGTTTGTCATCAAAAAATCGAAACTGCGTGGCGTGGAGTCTAACGGTATGATTTGTGCTGAGGACGAGATAGGAATTGGTACAGATCACGCTGGTATCATTGTTTTGCCAGAGGATGCAAAGGTTGGTATGCCTGCCGCTGAATACTACCATTTGGAAAGTGACTGGCTTATTGAGGTGGATATCACTGCCAATCGTGCCGATGCACTCAGTCATTGGGGTGTTGCCCGTGACTTGTATGCATGGCTGGTACAGAATGGTTACAAGACAGCTACGCATAAACCTTCTACAGAGTCTTTCAAGGTTGACAATCACGACCTGCCTATTAAGGTGCGTATTGAAAACACAGAGGCTTGTAAGCGTTATGCCTGTGTCAGTGTGACTGACTGTGACGTGAAGGAGAGTCCTGAGTGGTTGAAGAACAAGTTGACGACCATCGGATTGCGTCCTATCAATAATATCGTGGATATCACCAACTATGTGATGATGGCTCTCGGACAACCGCTGCACTGTTTTGATGCAGATATGGTAAAAGGTCACGAGATTGTGGTGAAGACGATGCCGGAGGGAACACCCTTCCAGACATTAGATGGTGTGGAGCATAAACTCTCTGATCGCGACCTTGCTATCTGTAATACAGAGGAGCCGATGTGTATTGCTGGTGTGTTTGGCGGAAAGGGTAGTGGTACCTACGAGACAACAAAGAATGTCGTGTTGGAGAGTGCTTACTTCCATCCCACATGGATTCGTAAGTCAGCACGTCGTCATGGACTTTCCACAGATGCTTCGTTCCGCTTTGAACGTGGCATTGATCCCAACGGCACTATTGAGGCACTGAAATATGCTGCTATTCTTTGTCAGCAGTTGGCAGGTGGAAAGGTTTCTATGGAAATCGTGGATGAGTATCCTGAGAAGATGGAGAATCCTATCGTTGAACTGGAATACAGCTATGTACACTCACTCGTTGGCAAGGACATCCCTGTAGAGACCATTAAGAGCATTTGTGAGAGTCTGGAAATGAAGGTACTCTCAGAGACTCCTGAGACACTGAAACTCGAAGTTCCAGCCTATCGTGTGGATGTACAGCGTCCCTGTGATGTTGTAGAGGATATCCTGCGCATCTACGGATATAATAATGTGGAGATTCCTACCCAACTGAAAGGCTCTCTCGTCATCAAGGGTGACGAAGACCAGAAACATAAACTTGCCAACCTTGTCAGTGAACAGTTGGTGGGTGAGGGCTTCAATGAAATCTTGAATAATTCATTGACAAAGTCGGCATATTATGGCGACAAACAAGACACGCTGGTGCACATCATGAACCCCCTCAGCAGCGACTTGAACGTGATGCGTCAGACACTGCTCTTTGGCGGATTAGAGAGTGTTGCGCACAATGCCAATCGTAAGAATGGCAACTGCCGCTTCTTCGAGTTTGGTAATGTGTATTTCTTCAATCCAGAAAAGAAAGACGAAGAGAATCCGATGAATGCCTACAAGGAGGAGTATCATCTTGGTTTGTGGTTGACAGGCAAGCGTGTAGAAGGCTCATGGGCACATGCTGATGAGGACTCGTCTTTTGCTGAGTTGAGTGCTTATGTGGAGAATATCTTCGCTCGCATCGGTGTACAGCCTGGTATGCTGGTACGTAAGAAGTCACAGAACGACATCTTCTCAGCTGGACTGACCATTGAGAATCGTGGTGGAAAACTGATAGGAGAGTTAGGTGTCCTTTCAAAGAAGATACAGAAGGCTGCCGATATCGACACCACTGTCTACTATTGTGAGATGAACTGGACGGCACTGATGAAACTCATTCGTAATCAGAAAGTACTATACACGGAGATTGCAAAGTATCCTGCTGTCTCTCGCGACCTCGCCTTGCTCATCGACCAGAACGTAGAGTTTGCACAGATTGAGGAGATTGCTCGTCAGACGGAGAAGAAACTGCTGAAGAAAGTGGAACTCTTCGATGTCTATGAGGGCAAGAACCTGCCTGCTGGCAAGAAGTCGTATGCTGTCAACTTCATCCTGCAAGACACAGAGAAAACGATGGGTGACAAGCAGATTGAGGCCATCATGAATAAACTGATTGCCAATCTCAAGCAGAAACTCAATGCTGAGTTGCGCTAATTATATCATTTTACATTTTTGAATTTTAAAATTTTACAATAATGGGAAGAGCATTTGAATATCGCAAAGCTGCGAAACTGAAAAGATGGGGTCACATGGCAAAGACCTTTACCAAGATTGGTAAGCAAATCGCTATCGCTGTGAAGGCTGGCGGTCCTGAGCCTGACATGAACCCTGCATTGCGTGCTATCATCGCCAATGCAAAACGTGAGAACATGCCAAAGGATAATATCGAGCGTGCCATCAAGAATGCGATGGGTAAAGACCAGAGCGACTATAAGGAAGTGACCTATGAGGGATATGGTCCTCATGGTGTGGCTATCTTCGTAGACACGCTGACTGATAATACTACGCGTACTGTTGGTGACGTCCGTTCAGTGTTCAACAAGTTCAATGGTAATTTAGGAACACAGGGCAGTCTGTCGTTCCTTTTCGACCACAAGGCTGTATTCACCTTCAAGAAGAAGGACGGACTGGATATGGACGAGTTGATTCTCGACTTGATTGACTATGGTGTAGAGGACGAGTTCGATGAGGACGAGGAGGAGAACAGCATCACGATTTATGGTGATCCTTCTTCTTTCGGTGCCATTCAGAAACACTTGGAGGAGAATGGTTTCGAAGTGACTGGTGCTGAGTTTACGCGTATCCCCAACGATTTGAAGGACGTTACTCCAGAGGAGCGTGAGACCATTGATAAGATGGTCGAGAAACTCGAGGACTTCGACGATGTACAGACAGTGTATACCAACATGAAGCCAGAGGGCATCGAGTAATGGGTTAGCGGTTAATGGTTATCGTTATCGATAATTATTGATAGTCTTTTTCAAGGAACGTAGCTTCATAGAGCTTCGTTCCTTTGTTTTTGGTGGAGAAATACACATAACGGAAACGATAGCCGGCATCCCTGTAGGGCTTCATGGCTGTAGCGTTCTTCAGACTCCTCAACAGTTGTTCCCTCGGATTGTTCTTGTTGATAAAAGTAGTGTCGTCGATGACACCACTAACGGTATAGGCATAGGTGAGGGTATGCGTCGCTACATCGAAACTCATGCTGTCAATCACCACATCCTTGGCAACAGGAGCAGGACAGTTTTTCTGTGAATACTCTTTCGCCTCACGGGCACAACGTTGCTCCAAGGTCTCCTGACAGGCAGTCAGTAGGAGCAAACCTACTATGATTCCTAATAACTTTCTCATATACGTACGTCTTGAGGGGCTATCCAACGATAGAGGTTACAACCAACGAAGTTACCCAGAACCTCAGCGATATAGACGACGAGAACCATTGGTTGGGCTAACTGTTCCCAGGGTGCCGTTAGGAAATAGAAGGCATCGGCAATGCTGTGGGCGAAGCCACAGAGGATGAAGACAGGGACTCCTAATACCAACGGAAGCATCTTTCCCTTGCGTGCAAACTCTACAGCAGTTGTCATAATGAAACCACAACCAATGGCTAAGAGGAAACACGCCCATGCGCCCTTGTCAAGACGACCTGCAAGGATGGCACCAGCCTTCTCTACACAATCGGTTTGGGCATAGCGGATCATCAGTGCTGACAACAGACAGCCGACGATATTACCTAACAGGACGATGACAAGCATCCCCCAGTCACCATGCCGACGGATAAATCCTGCGGTTCCTGTATAGAGTTTCAGTCCGTAATAGACAACAGTAGTTAGTCCGAAGGCAAAGAGTACAGCACCAGCCACACCACCTACACGCAGGTTGACAGTGCCTCCGATGGCAATACAGATACCCGCAAGGATAGCCAAGGGAAAATGAGTTCTGAAGGTTTCTCTCATATCGTTTCAGATAGAATTGTTTATAATTTCTGCAAAATTACTAAAATAAAATCGGATAGAAATAGAAGTATCTCATTTTTTTTTCGTATTTTTGCACAGAATTGTACATATACGAACTGTATGGACCATATCAGAAACTTCTGTATCATTGCGCACATCGACCATGGAAAGTCGACGCTTGCAGACCGTATGCTTGAATTTACTAAGACAATTCAGGTGACGGAAGGGCAGATGTTGGACGATATGGATCTGGAGAAAGAGCGTGGCATCACGATTAAGAGCCATGCCATCCAGATGGAGTATATGTATAAGGGCGAGAAATATATCCTGAACCTGATTGACACTCCAGGACATGTGGACTTCTCTTATGAAGTATCTCGCTCTATTGCTGCCTGTGAAGGTGCCTTGTTGGTAGTGGATGCCACACAGGGTGTACAGGCGCAGACGATTTCCAATCTATATCTGGCTATCGACCATGACTTGGAGATTATCCCTGTCATCAACAAGATAGATATGCCGAGTGCGATGCCTGATGAGGTAGAAGATGAGATTGTTGACCTGATAGGTTGTGATCCTAAGGACATCATCCGTGCCAGTGGCAAGACAGGTGAGGGTGTAGAAGATATCCTGAATGCCGTCGTTGAGCGCATCCCTCATCCTGTAGGTGATGAGAAGGCTCCCTTGCAGGCATTGATTTTCGACTCTGTTTTCAACTCCTTCCGTGGTATCATCGCATACTTTAAGATTGTCAACGGTACCATCCACAAGGGAGAGAAGGTGAAGTTCTTCAATACAGGTATGGAATATGATGCCGACGAGGTAGGCGTATTGAAGATGGATATGATTCCACGTAATGAACTGCGTACAGGTGATGTGGGTTATATCATCAGTGGTATCAAAGACTCTAAGGAGGTGAAAGTGGGAGATACCATCACCAGTGTGGCTAAACCTTGTGAGAAAGCCATCGAGGGTTTCCAAGAGGTGAAGCCGATGGTGTTTGCAGGCGTCTATCCTATTGACCCTACGGACTACGAGAACCTGCGTGCCTCGTTGGAGAAACTGCAGTTGAACGACGCTTCGCTGACGTTTGTGCCTGAGACTTCTGTGGCTTTGGGCTTTGGTTTCCGTTGCGGCTTCTTGGGTTTGCTCCACATGGAAATCGTACAGGAGCGTCTCGATCGTGAGTTTGATATGGATGTGATTACCACCGTTCCTAACGTAACCTATATGTGTTATGACAAACAGGGTGGGGTGAAAGAGGTGCATAATCCGTCAGGATTACCTGACCCTACACTCATCGACCATATCGAGGAACCCTATATCAAGGCGAGTATCATCACAGCCGCCGACTACATCGGACCTATCATGACACTTTGTCTTGACAAGCGTGGTGAACTGATAGACCAGCAGTATGTCAGTGGCAATCGCGTGGAACTGCGTTTCATGCTGCCCTTGGGTGAGATTGTCATTGACTTCTACGATAAACTCAAGTCGATATCTAAAGGCTATGCCTCGTTCGACTATCATGTCGATTGCTTCCGTCCTTCGAAGTTGGCGAAGTTGGATATCCTGCTCAATGGCGAGTCGGTGGATGCACTCTCAACCTTAACGCATCAGGATAATGCCGTCTCTTTCGGACGACGGATGTGTGAGAAACTGAAGGAACTCATTCCGAGACAACAGTTTGACATCGCTATTCAGGCTGCCATTGGTGCAAAGATTATCGCCCGTGAGACAGTGAAACAGGTACGTAAGGACGTGACTGCCAAATGCTATGGCGGTGATGTGAGCCGTAAACGTAAACTCTTGGAGAAACAGAAACGCGGAAAGAAGCGTATGAAACAAATCGGTAATGTGGAAGTGCCGCAGAAAGCCTTCCTCGCAGTATTGAAATTAGACTAAGACAATATAAAGAAAAGAAAACTGAAAATCCCTATAACTATGACGACAATTGGACTGACACCACGAGATGTAGCACGCGAACTGGCTCGCCGCTACAGTACGATGACACACGACGAACTGGATGTACTGGAGAGTATCCTTGTACCCATGAAATTCCAGAAAGGTGAACTGATTATCAAGGAAGGCGACATCTGTAGGAATATCTACTGGGTCGTGAAAGGACTTGTTCGCCAATTCTATTACAAGAACGGCAAGGAACTCACAGAGTATATGGCAACAGAGAATACCATCTGTATGTGTATTGAAAGTCTCTTTACGGAGAAACCCACCCATCTGCAGATCATGGCGCTGGAGCCTACCATCATCTATGCCTTGCCTAAGGCAGCATTGGAGCAGCAGGCTATCAAGAATGTCAACATCCAGATGCTCTATCGTAAAATCTTGGAGGAGTCGTTGATTTTCTCTCAGATTCATGCAGACATGCTTCGCTTTGAGTCAGCCCAAGATCGTTATGCGAAGTTAGTGAAGCGTAATCCACAACTCGTCCTCCGCGCCCCGTTAGTCTATATTGCCAGTTACCTCCAGATGACACCAGAGACGCTCAGTCGCGTCCGCACCTCCGCCTTGTTGGAGGATAAAGATTAGTTTATTTCGCTAAAACCAACACGCAAAATGAAATAGTATGGTAACTATATACAATAATGAGCGGTCAATAACGGTTGCTCATTATTACATTACATTTATGAGAAAAAAAATACTTCGCCGTTTGACTTTGGTGGTAACGGTTGCGACCGCCTTATTCATGTCAGGATGTGGAAGCAACTCCAAAGAGCAGGAAAGACAACGTAGAGAAGCTGAGGATATGGTCTATGCTGCCTATATCGCCAAAGACTACCCCCGTATCATAGAACTTGTAGACAGTTTCAAGGCGCAGGATTTATTCTCTGAGGGTAAAGCCTGCTATTGGCTGGGGTATGCCTATGACCGGTTGATGCAGAAGCGCATGGCAGAGCTATACTGGAAAACAGGTATAGCAGCTGTGGAGAACTCTACTGACGACGAAGACGTGCGGGTGTATGCCGGCATTACCAACCGCCTGACGGGTCTTTTGAGTACATGGACAGAATATGAAGCTGCCCTGAAAGTGGCCATACCCGCTACAGAACGGTTAAAAAGCCTTGGGCGCGACACTACCAGCGAATACACCAACATGCTCATTTACATAGGTTGCGCTCAGAGCCGTTTCGGATTGAGCGAAGACAAGACCAACAAGAATCTGGAAGAAGCCTATAATGCTCACCTTAACAATATCAAGAAACACCCGAATGCCATCAGCTACCGCGATGCTATCGTAGGTGTTATAAACATCAGCTATAACTACTTGGAAATAGGCGACTATGAGAAGGCGAGGCTATGGCTTGAGCGCATGAGCCAACTGATCGACGGATATGAGAAGCAGGCTGATGCGCGTCCCGACTATACCGACAAACAACGGGCACGCTACGAGATATATCTTGCCAGAGCCTTAGAAGGACTGGGACGCAAGGAAGAAGCCGCCAACGTCTACAAGAAGTTCTGTCAGACGAAATTCTTCCAGACAGCAGAAGGTAAGATACTGGCCAGTGACTATCTGCGGCTGGCAGGATTATGGCAGGAAGCTGCTGACGACTTCAGTTGTATGGAGACACTGATGAAGGACTATGGAGTGGACTATTCGCTGGAGAACATACAGAAGATGCTCCTGAAGAAGTTTGAAATCAACATGAAGGCAGGACGAATAGACACAGCCCGTGCCGTGAGCATGAGCATCGCAGAACGACTCGACTCAGCCATCACGCTTTCGCGCAGTGCCGAAGCCCGTGAAGAGGAGGCTGTACACGAGAAAGAACTTGAGATTACTGCCGAGAACGAGCGATACGTACGCCAGCGTCACATCAGTCGACTCATTGCAATGGCAGCGCTCATCGCTTTCCTCGTCATCTATATCATTGTGCGCCACCGTATGGGAGCGCGCCTTGCGAAAGCACATAACGACCTGAAGACGGCATACGACCAGCTCGAAGAGACCACTACCGTCAAGGAGCGCATGGAAAGTGAGCTGCGTATCGCACGCGACATACAGATGTCGATGATTCCCAGTGTCTTCCCTGACATAAAGGGACTCGACATGTATGCCTCGATGACACCCGCCAAGGAGGTAGGTGGCGACCTGTATAACTATCTCCAGAAAGACGAGAAACTCTATTTCTGCATTGGTGACGTGAGCGGCAAGGGTGTGCCTGCCTCACTCTTTATGACGTTGGTCACACGTGGATTCCGCACACTGGCTTTTACAGGAAGGACTCCTGCTGAGATAGCCACCCGTATGAATGCTGAGTTGTCGGATAATAATGAGATGGGGATGTTTGTCACCATGTTCATCTGTATGTTTGATCTGAAACTCGGACGGATAGAATACTGTAATGCAGGGCATAATCCACCCGTCATAAGTAATGCCGACGGACAATTCTCACTGCTTGACGTAAAAGAGACCAATGCCCCTATCGGATTATGGCCAGGTTTGGAGTATGTAGGTGAGGAGCTGGACTTACCTAGTGATAGTATGATACTACTCTACACCGATGGTTTGAACGAGGCAGAGAACCGTCAACAGGAACAATATGGCGAGGAGCGCATTCTCCAGCTGATGAACTCACACGCCTCTTACAGTACACATGATATTATCGAGGCCCTTAAAGCCGATACCGACCGCTTCCGTGACGGTGCCGAACAGAACGACGACCTCACCATGCTCGCCTTCCGTGTGACACAGACTTATATTGTTACCAAAGCCTCTGATACCCCCATCGGAGATACTGGAATATTCTCCTAACAGATACTGGAATGAAGCATAGAAGGCACTCCGTGGGAGAAAATTACTATCTTTGACTAACGTCGAAGATAGGCTGCACCTCAGAAAAACTCAAATATATTTGGTTTTTCGTTCGGTTTGCACTATCTTTGTGCCATCACTAACTAAAAAAATAAATATATGAAAACTATTACGAGGATGATGATGACTGCAGTGCTGCTGGTAGTGGCGCTGACAGCAAGTGCACAGAAACTGAGTAAACAACAGCAAGAAGATGCGATGCTTAACCTTTTTGCACGTGCCACGTTGGTAAACAACAAGTTTGCTATTACACGTGAGCCGATTACCTATTACGACTATTGGGCTGCCACTGGCGAGAAGGCTCATGGTCCCAATACGAGTGTGACAAATGCCGCTATCGTCAGCGATGGCAGAAAACAGAAGATGGTGAACTGCATCAATGAATATTTCGGAGAGCGTGTGGTATCACTTGCTACCAATGCTCAGATTGACGAGGCACACAAGAAGATTGGTCTGCATCGTGAATTAAGCGAGAACAGTATTGCAGGTTCTGGTTTCTTCCTCTCCATGACTGCCGCCCAGTATAAGAAATTCAAGTCACAGTACGACAATCACAATCGGAGTATGACAAGCTCAACAAAATCTAAGAAGGCAAAACAGAAGAAAACAACTAAGAATCAGCAAAGCTCAACCAAGAATCAGCAGAGTTCAACAAAGAAACAGCAGAACAAAAAACTGACTTTTGATTTCTAAGTCTTTATGTTAAGACTAAATAATAAAGCCTGAGCACATCGCTCAGGCTTTTTACATTATATCATTTTTACATTGGACGAAATCGTCATTTCGTCTTATATCCCTTGACACAACTTGTGTTAGACTACTATGGATTATCGTGGCAGATGATCAGTCCG
>CADCEW010000031.1 GCA_902800585.1 uncultured Prevotellaceae bacterium | reverse complement strand
AGACTTACATTTTGTTACATTCTTAAGTTCCTCCATCAACAGGTCGTTCAGCGGATACTGATAACCTTGTACAAAAAGATCGTCAAGTTGTATCTGCTTACCCGTTTTTGCGTCAAAGTTCATAACTAGTTGCTGACGGATAGGATGGGCACCACCTTCAAACATGTCGAGGTCAATAAGGTACACTAAACAATCGTCTTTTCCTCTTTGCGTATCTGTCTCAACGGAATAGCGGTATTGATACCAAGCGTGTTTGTCGTTGTCTGCACGGTCTTCTAGATAGAGAGACTTCATATTTTTTCTGTACTCATTCGTATAGAAGTTAGCAAACGAGTCTACCGCTTGACGAACAGACATGCTGTCAAGTTTGAATAGCCTGTCAGTAATAGCACTATTGATGTTATGGGCAACCTCGTCATCGCCCTTCACATACTTTACTTGCAGGTTGACTTGACATTGAGGGGCGTTATTATCATCTGTAATGGACACCACTTTTGTTACCTTTGCCTCATCCAAGTCAAAACCCTTTCCACTGAAGATGCTGGTTACTCTGCCACCGTTTCCTCCACAAGCCGTTAGTAGCAGTGCAGCATATCCGATAATTATACTTCTCTTTTTCATTTCTGGGTGCGAAGTTACAAAAAAGAGTTAGAATAACCAAAATATTAGAATAAGAAATAAAAAAGTTACGATTTATTTGGTTGTTACATGGAAAAAGTGTAATTTTGCAACCAAATTTGGAAAAAGATGAAAAATCTGAACCTACTGAACAGCATTATTATTATTCGACTGCGTAAAACAGTCGGAAGTGATAAGACGTGTATGTAACTCAGATATGGAGATATAACGGTGCCTTTCTCACTTCCGACAGTGTGAAAGGCACTTTTCATTAAAAAGGAAATAAAGTAATAAAAATAGATAAAATTATGAGTGACAGATTGTTTATCTTCGACACGACACTTCGGGACGGCGAACAAGTACCTGGATGTCAGTTGAACACAGTAGAGAAAATTCAGGTAGCAAAAGCACTGGAGCAGTTGGGTGTAGATATCATAGAGGCAGGCTTTCCTATCAGCAGCCCGGGTGACTTTAACAGTGTGATAGAGATATCAAAGGCAGTGACATGGCCTACGATCTGTGCCCTGACTCGTGCGGTACAAAAAGATATCGATGTGGCTGCCGAGTCTTTGCAGTATGCCAAACACAAGCGTATTCATACGGGTATTGGAACTTCTGACTCACATATTAAGTATAAGTTCAATTCAAACCGTGAAGAAATTATCGAGCGTGCCGTTGCTGCTGTGAAGTATGCCAAGAAATACGTAGAAGACGTAGAGTTCTATTGTGAGGATGCTGGACGTACGCAGAACGAGTATCTGGCTCGTGTCGTTGAAGCTGTCATCAAGGCTGGCGCTACCGTCGTTAATATCCCTGATACTACAGGATATTGTCTGCCACAGGAATATTACGAGAAAATCAAGTACCTAAAAGAACATGTGGATGGTGTTGATAAAGCAATACTCTCTACTCACTGCCATAATGATTTGGGTATGGCTACTGCCAATACCTTTAATGGCGTGATGGGTGGTGCCCGTCAGGTGGAAGTAACTATCAATGGTATCGGTGAACGTGCAGGTAATACCTCATTGGAAGAGATTGCTATGATTTTGAGATGTCACAAGGGGTTGGGCATCGATACCAATATCAATACAACAAAGATTTATCCGACAAGCCGTATGGTGTCAAGTCTGATGAACATGCCCGTACAGCCTAATAAGGCGATTGTGGGACGCAATGCCTTCGCTCACTCATCGGGTATCCACCAGGATGGTGTGTTGAAAAATGTACAGACCTATGAGATTATTAACCCGAAGGATGTGGGTATCGATGATAACAGCATCGTACTGACAGCCCGTTCTGGACGTGCAGCCTTGAAGTATCGTCTGAGTGTGAATGGTGTGGATCTCTCAGAAGAGAAACTGGATAAAGTCTATGAGAAGTTTTTGCAGCTCGCTGATCAGAAGAAGGAGGTTAACGATGCCGATATTTTGATGTTGGCTGGCGCTGACACTGCAGAGGCTCATGCCGTGAAACTTGAATTCCTGCAGGTTACTACTGGTAAGGGTGTGAAGTCTGTAGCTTCTATCGGACTGGATATCTCTGGACAGAAGTTCGAAGCTGCCGCTTCTGGTAATGGTCCTGTGGATGCAGCTATCAAGGCTCTGAAGAAGATCATCATGAAACAGATGACACTGAAGGAATTCACCATTCAGGCTATCTCTAAAGGCTCTGACGATGTAGGTAAAGTCCATATGCAGGTGGAATACGACGGTAGTCTCTACTATGGCTTTGGTGCCAATACAGATATCGTAACAGCTTCCGTGGAGGCTTATATTGACTGTATTAATAAGTTTAAGAAATAAGATGAACACATTATTCGATAAAATTTGGGATAAGCATGTCGTCCAAAAAGTGGAGGACGGTCCCACACAGTTGTATATAGATCGTTTGTATTGTCATGAGGTGACTTCACCACAGGCATTCGATGGTATGCGAGCTCGTGGCCTGAAATGTTTCCGTCCTGACCATATTTATTGTATGCCCGATCATAATACGCCGACGCACGATCAGGACAAACCTATTGAAGACCCTGTATCGGCTAAGCAGGTATCAACACTAGCTCAGAATGCCAAGGATTTTGGACTGACACATTATGGTATGATGGATAAATCAAACGGTATCATTCATGTAGTTGGTCCTGAGAAAGGTTTGTCTTTACCAGGAATGACAATTGTTTGTGGTGATTCACACACATCAACACATGGCGCCATGGGTGCTGTTGCTTTTGGTATTGGAACCTCAGAAGTGGAGATGGTAATGGCTTCCCAGTGTATTCTTCAGCAGAAACCGAAGTCGATGCGTATTACGGTCAATGGACAGTTGCAGAAGGGTGTGACGGCAAAGGATGTCGCCCTCTTTCTGATGAGTCAGTTAACCACCTCAGGTGCCACAGGCTACTTTGTCGAGTATGCAGGTGATGTCATTACCTCATTATCTATGGAAGGACGTCTGACACTCTGTAACCTCTCTATTGAGATGGGTGCCCGTGGCGGTTTCGTTGCTCCTGACGAAGTAACATTCGATTATATAAAAGGTAAGGAGTTCGCTCCTAAGGGTGATGACTGGGACAAGGCTGTTGCCTATTGGAAGACATTGAAGAGTGGCGACGATGCCGTATTTGATAAGGAACTGACATTTGATGCCAAGGATATTGAACCACGTATTACTTATGGTACCAATCCTGGTATGGGTATCGGTATCACTGAAACTATTCCTGCAAATGCCACTCAGGCCAAATCACCTGAGCAAGGCTTTGAGAAAGCGCTGAACTATATGGGGTTCAAGGCTGGTGAGTGTTTGTTGGGTAAACCAATCGATTACGTTTTTCTCGGTGCATGCACCAATGGCCGCATAGAAGACTTCCGTGCTTTTGCCTCTATTGCCAAGGGACGTAAGAAAGCGGAAAACGTCATTGCCTTGTTAGTTCCAGGCTCGTGGGCTGTCGATCGTCAGATTCGTGAGGAGGGACTGGATGAGATGTTAAAGACAGCAGGCTTCGAGATTCGTCAACCGGGTTGTTCTGCCTGTCTTGCCATGAATGATGATAAGGTACCTGCAGGTAAGTATTGTGTATCAACATCCAACCGTAACTTCGAGGGACGTCAAGGACCTGGCAGTCGTACCATCCTCTGCTCACCCTTAATAGCCGCAGCCGCAGCAGTCACAGGAGTAATAACTGACCCAAGAACACTATTATGAAACAGAAATTTAACGTTATAACATCTACTTGTGTGCCTCTTCCTTTGG
This sequence comes from uncultured Prevotellaceae bacterium, assembly GCA_902800585.1. Classification (GTDB taxonomy): domain Bacteria; phylum Bacteroidota; class Bacteroidia; order Bacteroidales; family Bacteroidaceae; genus Prevotella. Next base: position 38,612 of record CADCEW010000031.1, on the reverse strand, counting down.
AGAATGTGGACACCGACCAGATTATTCCCGCCCGTTTCCTGAAGGCCACGACTCGTGAGGAGAGTTTCTTTGGTGACAATCTCTTCCGTGACTGGCGTTATAATGCTGACGGCACAGTCAATAAGAACTTCGTACTGAATGATCCGACCTATAGCGGTTGTATCCTTGTGGCTGGCAAGAACTTTGGTAACGGTTCCAGTCGTGAGCATGCTGCATGGGCGATTGCTGGTTATGGATTCCGAGTGGTTATTAGCAGTTTCTTTGCAGATATCCACAAGAACAACGAACTGAATAACTTTGTATTGCCTGTCGTTGTCTCTGAGGATTTCTTATCAGAATTATTTCAGAGTATTCAGAATAACCCGAAAACTCAGGTGGAAGTAGACCTCCCTAACCAGATAGTCACCAACAAAGCTACTGGCAGACAGGAAACTTTTGAGATTAACGGTTACAAGAAACACTGCTTAATCAATGGATTAGACGATATTGACTTCCTTATCCAAAACAAGGATAAGATAGAACAATGGGAACAGCAGAACGCATAAACGCTTCTCAGCGCATCCTGCCTTTTGTTGAGATTATGGACTCAACGCTCCGTGACGGTGAACAAACCAACGGTGTATCGTTCTTGCCTCATGAGAAATTGATGATGGCACGTATGTTATTACGTGATGTCAATGTCGACCGTATAGAGGTTGCTTCGGCACGAGTCAGTGAAGGCGAGAAAGAGGCAGTGAAGATGATTTGCCGTTATGCCAATCAGATCAATAAACTAGATAGAGTAGAAGTGCTTGGCTTCGTTGATGGCGGAAAATCTATCGACTGGATTGCCGACTGTGGAGGTAAGGTCATCAACCTTCTTTCTAAAGGTTCGTTGAAACATTGTACCCATCAGTTACAAAAGACACCAGAGGAGCATATTGCTGATATTCAGGAGACAGTGCGTTATGCAACGGAGAAAGGTCTATCAGTTAATCTATATTTGGAAGATTGGAGCAATGGTATGAAAGACTCTCCTGACTATGTCTATCAGTTGATGGACAGTCTTATTTCGCTTACCCCTTTTTGTTCTTCTATCAAGCGATTTATGCTCCCTGACACTCTCGGTGTGATGAATCCTTTGCAAGTTATCGAGTATTTCCGCAAGATGATTAAACGTTATCCAGAGGCGCATTTTGACTTTCATGCCCATAATGATTATGATCTTGCTGTCTCGAATTCCCTTGCTGCAGTACTTAGTGGTGCCAAAGGATTACATGTAACAGTCAATGGTCTGGGTGAACGTTGTGGCAATGCCCCGATGGCGAGCGTGCAGGCTATCCTAAAAGATCAGTTTCATGCGAAAACGAATATTGACGAGAGTCAGTTGAATGGAATCAGTCGTATGGTGGAGGGCTATAGCGGTATTGCAGTAGCTCCCAACCAGCCTATCGTCGGAGAGAATGTCTTCACACAAGTGGCTGGTGTTCATGCCGATGGAGATTCTAAAGACAAACTATATTATAATGACCTTGTTCCTGAGCGTTTTGGTCGTAAACGCGAATATGCTTTGGGCAAGAATAGTGGTAGGGCGAATATTGCTAAGAATTTGGAGGAGTTAGGACTTGAACTGACTCCAGAACAAACTCGTCGCGTCACACAGCGTATCACAGAACTAGGTGACAAGAAGGAGATTGTGACACAAGAAGATCTACCATATATTGTCAGTGATGTCTTGAAACACGATGCACCAGAAGACAAAGTAAGACTTGTAAGTTATGTTGTTTCAACGGCTTATGGTCTTCGTCCGGGTGCTAATGTTAAAGTCGAGATTAATGGGAAACAGTATGAGGGTAGTGCTGTCGGTGACGGTCAGTATGATGCATTTGTTAAGACCTTGCGCTATATCTACAAGAAATACCTCAATCGCACATTCCCAACCCTTGCTAACTATCAGGTAAGTATTCCTCCAGGTGGTCGTACCGATGCATTGGTACAGACTGTTATCACGTGGCATTATAACGACGGACTTCTTCGTACTCGTGGCTTGGATGCTGACCAGACTGAGGCTGCTATCAAGGCAACCTTCAAAATGCTGAATATCGTAGAGAAAGAATTAAATAATAAATAAGGTATTGTATGAAACTGAAAATTGCAGTCCTTCCTGGTGACGGAATAGGACCAGAGATTATGAAACAGGGCGTAGCCGTATTAGATGCTATTGCCGAGAAGTGTGGTCATGAGTTTGAGTATGAGGAGGCACTCTGTGGTGCCCATGCCATTGATGCTGTAGGTGATCCATATCCTGAGGCCACTCATGATGTTTGTATGCGTGCTGATGCTGTGTTGTTTGCTGCAGTCGGTGATCTTCGTTTTGACAACAACCCTACCGCAAAGGTACGTCCGGAACAGGGACTGCTTGCCATGCGTAAGAAACTTGGTTTGTTTGCCAATGTTCGTCCTGTGGCTACTTTCGATTGCCTGTTGCACAAGAGTCCACTGAAAGATGAGTTATTGAAAGGTGCTGACTTTGTAGTCATTCGTGAATTGACGGGTGGTATGTATTTTGGAGAAAAATATCAGGATAACGACAAGGCTTATGATACAGATATCTATACTCGCCCAGAGATTGAGCGTATTCTGAAGGTTGCTTTTGAGACTGCACAGAAACGCAAGAAACACTTGACAGTGGTGGATAAGGCAAATGTACTGGCAAGTTCTCGTCTGTGGCGTCAGATTGCCAAAGAGATGGAGTCGCAGTATCCTGACGTGAACACAGACTATATGTTTATCGACAATGCCTCCATGCGTGTACTGACAGAGCCTCGTTTCTTTGATGTCATCGTAACGGAGAATACTTTTGGTGATATCCTGACTGATGAGACTTCTTGTATTACGGGTTCAATGGGCTTGCAGCCTTCATCCTCATTGGGAGAACATACTCCATTGTTTGAACCTGTTCATGGCTCATGGCCACAGGCAGCAGGACAAAACCTTGCCAATCCGCTTGCAGAGATTCTCTCTGCCGCCATGTTGTTAGAGCACTTTGGTCTGATAAAAGAGGGCGCGTTGATTCGTGAAGCAGTCAATGCCTCCCTTGATGCCAATGTGCGTACTCCAGAGATTCAGGTTGAAGGCGGTGCTAAATATGGTACCAAAGAAGTAGGTGCATGGATTGTAGATTATATCAAAAAGGCTTGATGCTATTTGTCCTGTCTGTTGCTGTGACACAGCAATATGCAGTTCAGGCTCAAAGCAACCAAGAATGGCGTGATTCGCTGAACGTTCTTAATCAGCAAATAGCACAATCGCCTTATAGCGCCGACATGCATATGCGAAAGGCAGCGATCAACTTGGAATTGCAACAGTGGGAGTTTGCGGTGGATGAGTATAAGACAGTTCTTCAACATGATGAGAACAATCTTACAGCTTTGTTCTACCGTGCCTATGCCTATACCCATTTGCGCCGCTATGACTTGGCGAAGAATGACTACAATGATATCCTTTTCAATGAGCCAACTCATATGGAAGCACGTATTGGACTTTCGTATGTCTATCAATTGATGGGAAAGCGAAACGATGCCCTCGATTTGTTGAATATTGTAGTGGAACAATATCCCGATTCTGTTGCAGGCTATGTTGCCCGTGCCTCTTTGGAAACAGAAATGAAGCAATATGAGTCAGCCCTCTACGACTGGGAGAAAGCCATAAAGCTTATTCCAGATAACACTGACTATCAGTTGTCGTACGTTGAAGTGCTTATCCGAATGGGAAGAAACGATGCGGCACGACGTGAATTAGACAAACTGGCGAATAGGGGAGTATCACAAGGTCTTCTTCGGGAATACTATAAGAAGATAAAAAGAAAAAAATAGTCGTTATAACGATATAATGGAATAACGTCAAAACGTACATGATAAAAAGCAGAAATCCCAAACTTCTTACGAGGTTTGGGATTTTGTTTGTTTGGAATAAATTATCTTTGTTTGTTCTCGTCGGCGTTATGCTTCAGGAATGACTGATACGACACTCTTGTCGCGCTTGCCCTTATGGAACTGTACTGTTCCGTCAACGAGCGCATAGAGGGTATCGTCTTTACCCATACCTACATTATTACCGGGGTTGTGCTTAGAGCCACGCTGGCGAACAATAATGTTGCCTGCAACAACCTTCTGGCCACCGAAAATTTTAATGCCGAGTCGCTGTGAGGCTGACTCACGCCCGTTCTTAGAACTACCTACACCTTTTTTATGTGCCATTACTTGTTCCTCCTACGTTTTAAGCGATTACTGATTTAACTTCTACCTGTGTGTACTGCTGACGGTGTCCGTTCTTCTTACGAGAGTCCTTACGACGCTTCATCTTGAAGACAATCACCTTCTCACCCTTGACGAGGGGATTGATTACCTCACACACAACTTTAGCACCACTTACGGTGGGTGCACCTACCTGTACTGAACCATCATTGTCGACAAGCAGTACCTTGTCAAATTCAACAGTCTTACCTGCTTCCACGTCCTTGATGTGGTTGACAAAGAGTTTCTTGCCCTCTTCTGCCTTGAACTGCTGACCGTTAATTTCTACAATTGCGTACATTGTTTTGTTATTGTTTAAACGGGTTTTTCCGCATGGCGCATGGCTTCGTGCCACGTCTTAACCGAGCCACCACGGACTAAATCGGCTGCAAAGGTACGAATAAGTGAGCAAAATACCAAAGGAAAATTCATTTTTCTTTGTATTTTCGAACGAAACTACCTTCGAGGTTTGTCTCAAAGGTACGAATAAGTGAGCAAAATACCAAAGGAAAATTCATTTATTTTGTTTTTAGAAATAAAAAAACAAAGCGATGACCCTCACAGGCGATCGCTTCATATCTTCAATAGGTATTAGTCCTTTTAAGGTAAAAAGATTGTTTTCAGGATAACTGGTTGCAAAAGTACAACAATTTTTAATACTAACAAAACTTTTTACCTATTATTTTTCGACAAATAGACTGTGTTCCCGCACAAATCAACATTTTTTAAGAAAAAAGTGCAAAATAAGCAGTGCAATCGATTTACTCTTTCTTTTTGTTTTGATGTTTGCGGTTGTTTTTTCCTTTGTTTCTTCTTGGGTGATATCCACTGCGTCGTCTTCCACCACGTCCTCTGGTAGATTTTCTAGGAGGAGAAACCTTATATTCTGGGGCTTCTCCCAATTCTTCTGGCAATGAATTCTTGGTAATACTTCTCTCAAGAAAGCGCTCAATCTCAGAGAAGTAACGCATATCGTTGTCAGAAACAAAGGTAATTGCTACACCATCGCGCTGTGCACGTGCTGTGCGTCCGATACGGTGTACGTAGTCCTCAGCATCACGAGGCACATCATAATTGATGACCATAAGGATATCATCAATATCGATACCACGTGCTACAATATCTGTGGCAACCAGTACATCTACTTGTCCTGCCTTGAAACGGTACATCACCTCGTCACGTTCCTGTTGACTGAGGTCACTATGCATCTGTGAACAATTAATGTGCATTCGCTGAAGTTCTTTGGTAATATCCTTCACTTTATCCTTTTTCCCAGAGAAGATAATGACACGTCTTAGTTCTCCTGCCTTGAATAAATGACGGATGATGCCTAGTTTTTGAGGCTCATAACACATATAAGCAGACTGTTGTATTTTCTCTGCAGGTTTGCTAACAGCAATTTTTGCCTCTATAGGATTATTTAATAAGGTACGCGCGAGTTGTTGTATCTTTTCCGGCATGGTTGCCGAGAACATAATTGTCTGATGATCTTTGGGGAGAAGTTTTGCAATTTGAAGAATATCGTCAGAGAATCCCATGTCCAGCATACGGTCTGCCTCATCGAGAATGAAGAAAGACAAACGGGACAAATCGACATGCCCCATACGAATGTGGGAAAGTAATCGTCCAGGAGTAGCTATAATCACATCAGCCCCCATTTTTAGTCCACGCATTTCTTGATCAAAGCGGCTTCCGTCGTTACCTCCATATACAGCAACACTCGATATTCCGTTCAGATAATAGCCGAATCCTTGCATTGCTTGGTCAATCTGTTGGGCAAGTTCACGTGTTGGTGCCATCACGACACAGTTGACAGCGTCTTTAGGAAAACCACCATCATCTAACATACTTAGTACTGGTAGGAGATAAGCAGCAGTCTTGCCTGTACCAGTCTGTGCCACTCCTATCAAGTCGTGCCCATCAAGAATTTCAGGTATGCATCTCTCCTGAATAGGAGTCATTTTCTCAAAACGCATGTCATCCAATGCGTCCAAAATATTATCATTTAAGTATGTCTCTTCAAAATTCATCAGTTCGGAGCGTGTCTGAAACAGAAATATGCAATAATAGCATATAAGATATTAGGTATCCATGCGGCAAGCATAGGCGGAGTGTCCGCATTGATAGCGAAAGTGGCACTCACCGTCATTAGGAGAATATAAGAGAAGGAGAGTGCAAGACCTATTCCTAAGTACATTCCCATTCCTCCTTTACGCTTATGGGATGACAAAGATGCTCCGATAATAGTTAGGATAAATGAAGCGAACGACATTGCTATTCGCTTGTGGTATTCCACTTCGTATTGAACCACATTACTGGAACCGCGTGATTGTTGCTTAGATATATAGCGAAGCAGTTCCGGGGACGTGAAAGTCTCCTGTTGCCCTTTCGAGAAGATCAAGTCCATGGGTTCCATCTGTATCAGTGTGTCTATCTCCTGACCACTTGTAATCTTTTCCCGCATACCCTTTAATTCGCGAATCTTATAATTGCGTGCTTTCCAGTGATAGCGAGAGTCGGAGATGGTGTCGTATTGAATAATACTTGCTGTCATGTGGCTCACTAATTTTTTCTTCTCGAACTTATACAAGGAGAAGCCATAGCCAGTTTTTCGGATATCGTCGTATTGTGAGATGTAGGCAACCGTACCGCGGGCTACCATTAACTGAATATTCGAAGCAGTTGTGTTTTTCCTATTGTTTTTATATAACGACTCGAAGTCATGCCTGACAATGGTTCCTTTAGGAATAATGTAAGCGCCAAGGTAGAAATTCAGTAAAGCAATCAGAGCGGCTGAAATCAGATAAGGACGTAATAATCTCTTGAAACTCATACCACAGGCAAGCATGGCAATTATCTCTGAGTTTCCTGCCAGTTTGGAGGTAAAGAAGATGACGGCAATGAAAACAAACAAAGGTGAGAATAGATTAGCAAAATAGGGTACGAAGTTAGCATAATAGTCAAATACGATGGCACGTAGTGGCGCATGGTTTGTTGTGAATTTCGCCAGATTCTCGTTGATGTCAAAGACAATAGAGATGGAGATAATCAGTATGATGGAATAGATATAGGTACCAATAAATTTCTTGATGATATACCAATCCATACGATTGATATATCTGAAGGGATTCAATTTCTTCAAGGGAGCAAGTCTTTCCCATGACAATCCTTGCAACCGTTTGATGAACGGATGCAACAGGACGAGCAGTTGTAACCACCAACGCTTTACCTTTATTTTAAGATTATTCCATAGTTCTGTCATCGTCTACGTCCCAATTCCTCTATAACAGACCGTTTCCATTGTACGAAATCACCCTTTTTAATATGTTGTCTGGCATCTGTTACCAATCGCAGATAGAATGCAAGATTATGAATGGAGGCTATCTGCATGGCAAGCAGCTCCTGCGCCTTAAATAGATGATGCAGGTATGCCTTGGTATGGATACGGTCGATGTAACAGCCCTCGGGATCAATGGGAGAAAAATCGTCTTCCCATTTTTTGTTCCGCATATTCATGGTACCCTGATAAGTGAACAGCATCGCATTACGTCCATTACGGGTAGGCATCACACAATCGAACATATCCACTCCACGCTCGATGGCTTCCAGAATGTTCTGAGGTGTTCCGACTCCCATCAGATAGCGAGGTTTGTCTTTGGGTAATATTTCATTGACCACTTCTATCATCTCATACATCACTTCCGTCGGTTCGCCTACAGCAAGTCCGCCAATAGCATTTCCATCTGCGCCTTTGTCAGCAATATATTTTGCTGCTTCTTGTCGGAGGTCTTTAAAAGTACATCCCTGAACAATGGGAAAGAGACTCTGGTGATAACCATAAAGCGGCTCAGTATCTTCATAGCGTTTGATACATCGGTCGAGCCAGCGTTGAGTGAGTCCTAATGATTTCTTGGCATACTGGTAGTCACTCTGTCCGGGAGGACATTCGTCGAGAGCCATGATGATATCTGCACCAATGATACGTTCAGTGTCTATCACATTCTCTGGTGTGAAAATGTGGCGGGAACCGTCAATATGACTCTGGAACTCACAACCTTCTTCGCGCAGTTTGCGGATACCAGTCAGGGAGAAAACCTGAAAACCTCCAGAGTCGGTGAGGATCGGTCTGTCCCATGTGTTAAACTGATGCAAGCCGCCTGCCTTACGAAGGATATCCAGTCCAGGACGAAGATATAGATGATATGTATTCCCTAAAATAATCTGTGCTTTTACCTGTTCTCGTAATTCAGAGAAATGAACGCCTTTCACACTTCCACAAGTTCCCACAGGCATAAAGATAGGAGTTTTGATTTGCCCGTGATCAGTAGTTATGATACCAGTACGTGCTTCACTTGCGGAATCTGTATGTTGCAGTTCAAAAGTCATTTCTTCTCGTCTTTTTCTTCAGGTATTTCAAAAGTAAGTGGGTTGCTGACGATCTCATCTGTCAAAGCAAAGTTCCACACATCCTGTACGTTCTCCACATAATGGAACTTAACCCCTTTCAGATACATCTCAGGAATTTCCTCGATGTCCTTCTGATTATTACGACACATGACGATATCTGTGATACCAGCACGCTTGGCGGCAAGAATCTTCTCTTTAATACCACCGACAGGCAACACCTTGCCACGCAAGGTAATTTCACCTGTCATTGCCGTGTTCTTACGTACCTTTCGCTGGGTCAGTGCCGAAGCAATAGAGGTTGCTATGGTTATACCTGCAGAAGGACCGTCTTTCGGAGTTGCTCCCTCTGGTACATGGATATGGATATTCCAGTTGTCGAAGATACGATAATCGATGCCGAGAATATCTACATGCGCTTTAACATACTCCAAAGCGATGACGGCACTCTCTTTCATGACATCACCTAAGTTACCTGTTAAAGTGAGTTTTGCACCCTTGCCTTTTGAAAGTGAAGTCTCGATAAACAAGATCTCGCCACCTACACTGGTCCATGCAAGACCGGTTACAACACCAGCATATGCATTTCCCTGATAGATGTCACGATAGAAAGGCGGTTTTCCTAATAGTCCTTCAATTTCTGTAGGAGTAATCTTCAAGAATGGCAGTTCTCCGTCTTTTGCCTTTTGGAACGCCATCTTTCGGAGAGCCTTGTTAATCTGTTTCTCCAACTGACGAACGCCACTTTCACGAGTATATTGCTCGATAATCTTTTCAATAGCAGCCTTATTGAATGTCAGTCCCTTGTCGTTCAGACCTGTATTCTCCTTTTCTTTCGGAACCAAATGACGCTTGGCAATCTCGTATTTCTCTTCTGTGATATAACCGGATACCTCTATAACTTCCATACGGTCGAGCAGAGGCTTTGGAATTGTACTGAGATTATTAGCGGTAGCGATGAAGAGTACTTTAGAAAGGTCATAGTCCACATCCAGATAATTATCGTGGAATGCATTGTTCTGTTCGGGATCAAGTACTTCCAACAAAGCCGAGGCAGGGTCACCATTGTGTGTCATCTGTGTGACCTTGTCAATTTCGTCAAGGATGAACACAGGATTACTGGAGCCAGCCTTCTGGATATTCTTGATGATACGTCCAGGCATAGCACCAATATAGGTACGACGATGTCCACGAATCTCTGCCTCATCATGCAGACCACCCAGTGAAACACGCACATACTTACGATTCATCGCATCTGCTATGGATTTGCCAAGACTTGTTTTTCCTACCCCCGGAGGACCATAGAGACAAAGAATAGGAGATTTCAAGTCGCCTCTTAGAGAGAGTACTGCGATATATTCAAGAATACGTTCTTTCACTTTCTCCATGCCATAGTGGTCACGATCCAATATCTTTTGGGCACGGTCGAGATTCAAGTCATCTATTGTACACTCGTCCCAAGGTAGGGATACAAAGTTCTGTAAGTAAGTAAGTTGGATATTAAACTCTGGACTTTGCGGATTTAACTGGTCGAGTTTGTCTGCCTCACGGTAGAAGATACGCTCCACGTCCTCGCTCCAGCGTTTCTCCATGGCTTTCTCCATCAATTCCTTCTTCTCTGGAGAACTCTCGTTACCCATCTCCGCCTGCAGATTCTTAATCTGCTGTTGTAAGAAGTAATTGCGCTGTTGCTCGTCAATATCATCCCTGGTTTTATTGCGAATGTCAAGTTTCAAAGTCTGCAACTCGACTTCGCGATTGACAATCTTCATGGTATTGAACAGTCGTTCCTTAATGGATGACATCATCAACAGCATCATCTTTTCTTTCACAGAGAAGGGTAGGTTGCAGCAAATGAAATTCAAGGCCATCATGTTATTATCAACATTCTTGATAGCAAAGGCCGCCTCTTCAGGAATTTCATCGTTGAGTTTGATATATTCAGCAGTCTGGTTACGTAAATCCTCCATTGCGGTCATGAACTCATGATCGTTCTTATCCGGTTCTATTTCCGGTGCAATCTCCACATGTCCTACCAGATAGGGCTTGTATTTCTGCAATTCTACGAGTTTGATACGACCGAGTCCCTGAATAATAGCAGTGATATTACCATTTGGCAATGTCAGCAGTTTTAATACCTTTGCAAAGACGCCCATGTCATAGAGGTCGGCACGGATAGGTTGTTCCGTCTCTGGATCACGCTGACAGAACACGCCAATAATAGCATTCGATTTCTCTGCCATTCGAACAATCTTCATACTCGGCTCCCTTCCTATCAGGATAGGAGTGATGACACCTGGGAATAATACGATATTACGAACGGCTAATATCGGGAGTGATGCGGGAATTTCCACATTACTCAGGTCGCCATAATCGCCTTCTACATCGGCAATCATAGAGAAAGACCTGTTTCTATTGTCCATATATAAATTGATAGTTTCTTCCATAATTAGGATGCAAAGGTACAAATAAGTGAGCAAAACACAAAAGGAAAACCTGCTTTTTTCGGGTATTCCTTTTGTTATTTGAAATAAAATCCCTATCTTCGCATGTTGAAAACGATAAATGATGTTCAGATTCAAGCGATTTACGGTAAGACAAGACCTGTGTGCCATGAAGGTAGGCATGGATGGAGTGATGCTGGGTTCATGGGCTCAAGGTGGTAAAAGAATCTTGGATGTTGGGACAGGTACAGGACTGATAGCCTTGATGATGGCACAGCGTTATCCAGAAGCAGATGTCGTTGCCATTGACATCGATGAAGGGGCTGTAGAACAGGCTAAAGTAAATGTCGCCAATTCTTCCTTCTCTGCAAGGATTACCATCAGGAAAGAAGCTGTGCAGCAACATGAAGGAGTTTATGATGCTATTGTTTGTAATCCACCTTATTTCAGCGATTCTTTGAAAGCCCCCGACCAGCAAAGGAATATAGCACGTCATACCGACACACTGTCATATGCAGAATTGATGCAGTCTGCTTATAGATTACTGGCAGATGAAGGAGAACTTTCTGTCGTTATTCCTTTCGATTATAAACAACGGATGGAAGACGAGGCTACATTTGTCGGTTTTTTTTCTCATCGTATCTTGGGAATCCGTACTGTGGACAACAAACCAGCCAAACGTTATTTGCTTTCATTTACAAAACATCCAATAGAAAAAGCATTTAATGTCATTACCATTGGAGATGAAGAATACCAGAAAATGACAGAATATTTCTATCTGTGATAGCCGGTTCGTACAAACTCTGCAAACTGACCTTGATAGCCGTTGAACACATTGATGTCGACATCGCCCGTAATACCTTGTACCTTTCCAGTAGATGACAATTGCCAATAGACGAGTTTAACATCAGGTTTGTACTCTCCATAGCGGGCAATCCATACATTATATTTCTTCTTGATATCCGTCGCTTTTGTCATGTGACGGAAGATGAAGTTCTGGTTGACATACAGAATAGGGCGCATATGCGTTCTTCGCTCCACATATTCCATAAAGATACTGATACGCCGCATGAGTTCATCGTCGCCAATGGCTTCTATTTGTGACTCTGTCGGCTCCACGTCAAGGACTGGAGGAAAATCACCTGGTCGGAACAGTGTGTTGTTGACAAAGTAGGTAGCTTGCTCTAAGGCAGAAGATTTGATAGAGAAGAAATGATAGGCTCCGACGTGAAAACCCTGAGCCCGCGCAGTTGTATAATCTTTGAGATAATAACGGTTACGGATGCTGGTTCCTTCGGTAGATTTGATATAGACGAAAGATACAGGGAAAGTCTGTCCACCGGCATCATGCTTCTTACCCAATGACAGGATGCGTAGATTCTTCCAGTTGATGTTGAAATGCTGACGACCCTTTTCATGTTGGTGACGGGAAATGTCTATTCCATAGATACGTTCCGTCGTATATCTGATACGTTCACCAAGGAAACGTCCTTTTTTCCATTCCCCGGCCCTTAACTGGTGATAGGGAGATGATTCAAAACCGAATCCGTTTTGTTTATCGTCTTTCCATAGTCCTTCGTAGTGACTACCATCAAATGACTCATAGACACCTTGTCCGGAGGATAAGAGTCTGTAATCCATTTGTCCGAAATAAATACCTAATGTATCGGTTCTTTTGGCGACGACAACAGTATCATCGTCCCAAAGTGCCCTGACAATTCTTCCTTCATCATCTCTAGTGATACCTCTTCCTGCAAGTTTCTGACGGATATGGAAACTTCCTGCGTGCCAATAGCCTCCATTTGTCTTGACGGCTACCAGACTTCTTTGTCGGGCAGGAATCGTATCATAGGTGAGATAATACACGGAATCCTTCAACAACAGCGTTTCCAGAAAACGGTGATGCTGTAGTAATTTGGTGTGATAGGAAGCAATATTGTTATAGCCTTCATCTGCCACATCATGGTTGCGTAGATAATAACGCATCTCCTCTATCTCATCGTTGGTCAGTTGGAGTGCATGACAGAGGGAGTCGTCTGAAGGACGCTGATGAATATACACAACGACTTTATCTCCTATTGCCATTGATTGTCTGGGACGAATCAATGGGGAGAAGGGAAGAAGTACTCCTAAAAGGACTACTATAAAAATATCGGCTATGGTGATCTGTCGTTTCAATGTTCCTGTTCCTCCAGCCAATGATCGATTAACAGTCGTGCAATAGAAAGTTTCTCAGGAATCTGTGGTAAGTGGTCTTTATCAAACCATGAACCTTTTGAGAGTTCTGAGCGTTGCAGATGTATCTTACCACCGTCATAGTCTGCTATAAAACCAACCATCAGACCGCAAGGGTAGGGCCAAGGTTGTGATGCAAAGTACTTGAGGTTCTTGATATGTAATCCAGTCTCCTCCATCACTTCCCGATGAACAGCCTCCTCCAAAGTCTCTCCAGTCTCCACGAAACCCGCCACGAGTCCGTAGAAGTCCGTCCGGAAATTCTTGGCATGTACTAACAATACCTCTTTGTCTTTACGTACTAATACGATGACAGCGGTTGCCAATTGTGGCCATACTTCTTTCCCGCAATGCTCACATTTTTTGGAGATGTCTGTGTCAAAACGCATCGGTCCTCCACATACCCCACAGAACTTTGTATTTTGATCCCAGTATAGGAGTTCATGACATTTTCCTGCTTTCAAATAATCTTCATGTGACAGTTTGTAATAACTTTGTCGTAATCCGCACATCTCATAACGCTCATTACCAAGAAGAGGCTGTTCTATACGACATGCTTTGTCGCCATCTACATTCATCACAGTACTCCATGGTTTCATTTCTACTGGCAGTTCTGTGGGAATCTGATAACCGTTGTTGGTCTTTTCCAACACAAGGTCGCTTTGACAAAAAACAAAATATCTCATTCCTTGAATAATAATTTACGGTCACGTTGAAGGGCTGGTTTAGTCCATTCCTCTGGTACGAAACACCAATTCGTATAAGGTTTGGTGTTGATACTTCCTTCCTTTTCTATTTTCTGTGTCAGATAGTACCGCTGGTCATATTGACTCATCGAGACGATGCGGTTGGGAATATCCTTAACAGGTATGCCGGCACCGCTTGTCAATAATTCACCTCCACCGTTGCCTCGATAACTATTCATAGCAACACGATACCACGCTTTCCCGTCAAACGGACGTCCGTCAGAGAATTGAAGAATGCGAATCCTCTGTCCGTTTGGCTTTGTTACATCTACTTCATACGCTATACCTGCTGCAGAATCAAAATTAAAGGTGAGATTTTTGAATCGTATACGTTGATCATTTAAAGTCTGACTTGTGAGTAGCATGATATGATCGTCAGGCGACTGCATCGTATTGATCCAAAGGTCATAACTATATTCAAGATATTTTCGGATTTCCTCACCAGTCATACGGAGTACATATATTTGGTTTTCGAAACGGTAGAGTTTGAACATGTCACTCATAAAGACTGGTCCCTGTTTGATTTCTGAATCAAAATTGAGCGGTGCATTGAATGAGACATCTGCTCCAGTCTGTTCCAATTGCAAACCATGGATATAATCTGTGAATGCTGCCGGACCGAAAAAACAGTCACGTGTATGTAAAGAAACAGGACATACACCGATTTCCCGATTAACATAAGCATTGACACTGTCGATGGTAGGTTGGAAATGTTTCATGTAATCCTCGTCAACAGGCAAATCACTGATATCAACAATCTCTCCGGAACGATCGGCAATACGCCATTTCAGTCCCTTGGTAGGAGATGGAACCCTGCCATCAGGAGTGAGTCTTGGGGGGTCGGCTATAAGGGTAATGGTAGCAACAGCTACTTTATTTGCGTTGCACGATGGATTGAGACAAGGGATTCCATTGATGGTTTCTGCACGCTCTGCATGATCATGTCCGAAGAAAATAGCATCGAAACCACTGACACGCTCGGCAATCTTCTTGGTCGCATTCTCTTCATATTCCTCTGTCATGATACCGCCGTCCCATCCACTATGGAAGACACCGATGATAATATCGGCGTGTTCCTCTGTACGAAGTACTTTCATCCAATGGCGGGCAGAGGCAATCATCTCTTCAAAACGCATTCCTTCCCACAGATTTTTAGAGAGCCAATGAGGTATGGCTGGGGTGACTAGACCGAGGATGGCAATCTTAAGCCCGTCGCGGTCAATAATAATATAAGGTAGGGTATAGGGCTTCCCTGTTGAGGTGTTGATAACATTGGCACCAAGAACAGGACAATGTAAGTCTTTTATCCATTTATCATAAACCTCATGACCAGTCTCTATGTCGTGATTTCCAAATACTTGCGCATCATAGTTCATGTAATTTACGACCTCGGCTGCAACGTTTGGAGCGTCTGTATTAATCACATTAGAGTAGTAACAAACTGGTTGTCCCTGAAGGATGTCTCCATTATCGATGGCGACAACCAGATTTCCGTACATTCTCCGTTGCGCTTTCAAGAAAGAACTCACACGTGCCATGGAACCCGACATGGGTTGGCGTTCAATGAAATTGTAAGGAAAGAAAGCTCCGTGAACGTCGGAAGTTTCCACGATACGGATCTCTTTGATGAAGGGTTTGTTGGCAGAAGCCTTTTGCGTCGTGATACTCATTATTAATATAAATGAGAAGAGTGATAGAAAAAACTTTCTCATAGCATGATTATTTTAATATAGAGAATAAACTATACCGAACTTGTTTCCCTTAGAAAAACCTCAGCCCGTTGTAAGTCTTCAGGCGTATCAATACCGACAGTCTCTACTTCTGTGATACCAACACGAATGCGATAGCCGTTTTCCAGCCAACGAAGTTGTTCAAGACTCTCCGCTTTCTCCAATGACGACTGGGGTAACTGGGTTATTTCATATAGGATTTCCCTGCGATAGGCATAAATGCCTAAATGTTTTAGATAGGGAAAAGACTGTAGCCAATCCTGTTGTTCCTTTCCTCTGATATAGGGAACGACGGAACGACTGAAATACAATGCAAAGCCATGTCTGTCAGTAATAATTTTGGGAGAGTTGGGATTCCTAACGGCATCCATGGACTCAAAACGTTTTCCCAGTGTTCCAATCTGTGTCTGGGGATGGTCAAAGAGCCGTTGAATGGTCTCTAATTGCGAAGGATGCACGAAAGGTTCGTCACCTTGGATGTTGATAATCACGTCAGCATCGGTACCAATCTTCTCACAAGCCTCCTCGATACGGTCTGTTCCACTTTGATGATCACTGCGCGTCATGACAGCCTCACCGCCAAATGCACGGACCGCATCATAGATTCGCTGGTCGTCAGTAGCCACATAGGCTTCTCCCAAAGCGTTCACAGCCTTTTCATAGACATATTGTATCACAGGGCGCCCTCCTAGAAGAGCCAACGGTTTTCCTGGGAAACGTGTAGACGCATAACGTGCAGGAATGACTCCAATAAACTTCATCATAATTGTTTATTTTTCGGCAAAGGTACGAAATTATCCGTAAGTTGCGTTAATATACGCTAATAAATTTTGAAAGTCTCACTTTTTTTCCTACTTTTGTCAAACTTTAAAATAATAAATTATTAGAAAAATGAAATTGCGACATATTGTATTTACACTTTTAATCACTTCACCTTTTACCCTATACGCACAAAAAATAACACTTGGTTCATGCACGACTGCCGATGGCGGTGACTACAAAGGAGAGATGGTTTCGGGGAAACCTCACGGCAAAGGACGTACTACTTACAAGAACGGTGACTGGTATGAAGGTGAGTACGAAAAAGGAAAGCGACAGGGAACAGGTACTTATACCTTCTCTGATGGTGAGAAATATGAGGGAGAATGGTTTCAGGACCATCAACATGGACAGGGAACTTTCTATTTCCAGAATAATAATAAATATGTAGGACTCTGGTACGCTGACGAGCAACAGGGGCACGGTGTCATGTACTATTTCAATGGAGATGTATATGATGGTGAGTGGAAAGCTGACAAACGCAACGGTCAAGGCAAGTACACTTTCAAGGGAGGTGCCTCTTATGTCGGTCAATGGAAGGATGATATGAAAAGTGGAAAGGGTGTTTTCACTTGGCCGGACGGTTCTTCATACGACGGACAATATGACAATAATCTCCGTCAGGGCAAAGGCGTTTTCAAATATTCTAACGGCGATCTCTATGTCGGTCAATGGAAAGACGATGCGCCTCATGGAAAAGGAATCTATAAATTCCAAAGCGGAGATGTCTATGAAGGTGACTATTCCCAAGGAGAACGTACGGGACAAGGTGTGTTTCGTTATGCTAACGGAGACAAATATACCGGTAGTTTCTTGAATGGTGATAAACAGGGAGTAGGTATGCTTGTCTGGAAAAACGGCAACGTCTATCAGGGACAATGGGATAAAGACAAACCCAACGGAAAAGGAAAACTGACCATGAAGAACGGGGATGTCTTTGAAGGACAGTTTAAAAACGGAACCATTCATGGAGAAGGTATTGCCCATTATGCCGACGGTTCTAAGTTTAAAGGTGTTTTCAAGGAAGGAAAACGCAATGGTCCTGCCATCGAACAAGATAAGGACGGAAAGCGTTTTGAGGGTTCTTATGTCGATGACCGTCGAGACGGACGCTTTGTAGAGAAGGATGCCAACGGGAATATCACGGCACAGGGAACTTATACGCGTGGACGAAGAGAAGTGGATAAGAATTAAAAAACATAATACTATGGCAACAACGAAGAAGACGGCAGTCAAGAAAACTGTCAAAAAAGTAGTAAAGAGAAAAGAAGAACCTAAACACATTGGATTGGTTAGAGACGATTCATGGCTCGAACCGTTTGAAGCTGCTATCCGTGGTCGTCACGACCATGCTGTTTGGAAAATCAATCAATTGACGCGTAACGGTAAGCAGACATTGTCTCAATTTGCTTCCGGACACCTTTATTTCGGACTTCATAAACTCGCTAAAGGATGGATATTCCGTGAGTGGGCACCGAATGCCACTGAGATTTATCTGATTGGTGATTTCAATAACTGGCAGGAGTCTGAGAAATACAAGTGCAAACGTGTGGAAGGTACAGGCAACTGGGAACTGAAACTCTCAGAGAAAGCCATTAAACACGGCGACCTTTACAAAATGAAGGTGAAGTGGAATGGGGGAGAAGGTGAGCGTATTCCTGCCTGGTGTCGTCGTGTTGTACAGGATGATCAGACCAAGATTTTCTCTGCACAGGTATGGAATCCTGAGAAGAAATACGAATTCAAGAAGAAGACCTTCAAGCCCAACAAGGCTCCGTTGTTGATTTATGAGTGCCATGTAGGTATGGGTCAGGATGCCGAAAAGGTTGGAACTTACAAGGAATTCACGAAGAATGTGCTGCCCCGCGTTAAGAAAGACGGCTATAATGCCATTCAGGTGATGGCGATTCAAGAGCATCCATATTATGGTTCTTTCGGTTATCACGTGTCTTCTTTCTTCGCACCCAGCAGTCGTTTCGGTACGCCTGAGGACTTGAAAGAGATGATTGACACCGCCCATAAGATGGGAATTGCGGTGATTATGGATATTGTCCACTCTCATGCAGTAAAGAACGAAGTGGAGGGATTAGGTAATCTTGCCGGTGATCCCAACCAGTTCTTCTATCCGGGTGACCGTCATGAGCATCCCGCTTGGGACTCTCTCTGTTTTGACTACGGAAAGGATGACGTGCTTCATTTCTTGCTTTCTAACTGTAAATACTGGTTGGAAGAGTATAAGTTCGACGGTTTCCGCTTCGACGGTGTGACTTCCATGTTGTATTACAGTCATGGATTAGGAGAAGCCTTTGGCGGCTATGGCGATTACTTCAACGGTCATGAAGATGATAATGCAATCTGTTATCTAACACTTGCCAACTGCCTGATACATGAAGTGAATCCTAATGCCATTACGATTGCAGAGGAAGTTTCTGGTATGCCAGGCCTTGCAGCGAAGTTTGAGGATGGCGGTTATGGTTTCGATTACCGTATGGCGATGAACATTCCCGACTATTGGATTAAGACCATCAAAGAGGTTCGTGATGAGGATATCAATGTATGCAGCATCTTCTGGGAGGTCAAGAACCGTCGTCCTGACGAGAAGACCATCTCTTATTGTGAGAGTCACGACCAGGCATTGGTAGGAGATAAGACCATTATCTTCCGTCTGATTGATGCAGATATGTATTGGCATTTCAAGAAAGGTGACGAGAATGATATGGTACATCGCGGCATCGCCATGCATAAGATGATTCGTCTGGTGACGGCAGGAGCTATCAATGGCGGTTATCTGAACTTTATGGGTAATGAGTTCGGTCATCCGGAGTGGATTGATTTCCCACGCGAAGGCAATGGTTGGTCGTACAAATACGCCCGTCGCCAATGGAATCTTGTGGATAACAAAGAACTCTGCTACCACTGGTTGGGCGACTTCGACCGTAAGATGTTGGAGGTGATTAAGAGTCAGAAGAATTTCCAGGCAACGCCTGTTCAGGAGATTTGGCATGATGACGGTGACCAAGTGCTCTGCTACATGCGTGGCGACCTGGTCTTTGTCTTCAACTTCTCTCCGACACGTTCTTATACGGATTATGGTTTCCTCGTGCCGACAGGTTCGTATGAGGTGGTTCTGAACACCGATGCAAAGGAGTTTGGTGGTAATGGTTTCGCTGATGACACCGTTACTCATATCACCAACTACGACCCGTTGTATGTAGAAGACCATAAAGAGTGGTTGAAACTCTATATTCCAGCTCGCTCTGCGGTTGTATTGCGTAAATTGTAACTATTTTCTGCAAATTTCTTTCTTATTGTAATAAAGTTACAATAATTTTGATTAATTTTGCACGGAAAATATTTTCACTTTATGACACATAATATCTTCAAGGGTTTAGGTATTGCCCTGATAACTCCTTTCATGGAAGACGGATCGGTGGATTATAAAGCACTGATCCGTCTGATAGAATATCAACTTGACAATGGCGCCGACTTTTTCTGTATTCTTGCCACAACAGGTGAGACACCTACACTGACGGCAGATGAGAAACAGAAGATCAAAGACTTGGTCGTTAATATTGTTGGAGGCAGAGTACCTATCTTGATGGGATGCGGAGGCTACAACACTGCGGCTATCGTAGAAGAGTTACAGACCCGTGATTTCAAGGGTGTGGATGGTATCCTCAGTGTATGTCCCTATTACAATAAGCCTTCTCAAGAAGGACTCTACCAGCATTTCAAGACCATTGCCGCCAATACCTCCTTACCCGTTGTGCTTTATAATGTCCCCGGAAGAACTGGTGTGAACATGAAAGCCGAGACGACTGTACGCTTGGCGCACGATTGTCAGAACATCGTTGCCATCAAGGAGGCGAGTGGAAACCTGGAGCAAGTCGATGAGATTATCAAGAATAAGCCGAAGGACTTTGATGTTATCTCTGGTGATGACGCGTTGACTTTCCCGATGATATCCTGTGGAGCTGTCGGTGTTATCAGCGTTATTGGCAATGCTTTGCCTCGTGAGTTCTCGAAGATGATTCGTCTTCAGATGAGAGGTGAGTATGACGGTGCCCGTAAGATCCACCATCGTTTTACAGACCTTTTCTCATTGCTCTTTGTCGATGGCAACCCAGCGGGTGTGAAAGCCATGTTGCATGAGATGGGATATATCGAGAATATTCTCCGTCTCCCGCTTGTCCCGACGCGTATTTCCACTTTGCAGCGGATGAGTGAAATCATGAAAGAACTTAAGATATAAGGACTAATCGAAGAAGAAAGTAGATGAATAGCCTGAAACGTCATATATTACTTAAATCATTAACTGCATGGAGAAAGAATTAAGTATTAAAAACCATACTGATGAACTGATTCGAGTCAATCAGTTTATTGAAGAAATCAGTGAGGAGTTGGGACTCGACATGGAACTCCAGATGAACCTTAATCTTGTGATTGAGGAGATGGTTGTGAATGTCATCTCCTATGCCTATCCAGAAGGAACAGAGGCAAACATTGAGTTAAAGGCTGAAAGCAACGGAAAAGAACTTACCTTTGTCTTGAGCGACAGAGGAAGGAAGTTTGATCCTACTCTGAGTAAGAGTCCCGACATGAATGTGAATCCCGCTGAACGTAATTTAGGTGGCATGGGCATTTATATCGTTAAGAATATCATGAATGAAGTGACCTATCAGCGAAAACATAAAATTATGACACAGATTATTAAAGAGAATGGTAAGACCATTATTAAGACCGGACAGCGTATTGACACCATGAATGCCGGTGAGTTTGAACGTGACATTGAGCCTGCATTGGTTGATGGCGGTGTTGATTTGGAGATGGATTGCTCTGAGTTGGAGTACATGGCAAGTTCTGGCTTGCGTGTTATCCAGAAGACTATGCGTACTGTGATGCAGCAGAGAGGTCAGTTTAAGATGACCAACGTAAGTCCTGAGATTTATAAAGTGCTGAATATGACAGGCTTTACGAAATTCATGAAAGTAGAACAGAGAAAAGATTAAGCGTATGATTTGGGGTATAATAGTATTAGCACTCATTGTCATTGTCCTTTGCGTTGCCTTGTATTTTCAGATAAAAGGCAGTCGCGATCAGGCCAATGAACAGGAGACGCTGCTTAAAGACTACCAGCGTCGTGTGGACGAGCAACAGCAGCTATTGGAGGATTACCGTGCACTCGAGAAGAACTTCAACAATGTAGGTGAAGGTTACGAGCAGGCTCTCGACCTCTATGACAAGATGGAGGAGAATGGTCGTAAGCTGGAAGAGCGTAACGCCTTCCTGGAAAAACAGAACAAAGACCTGCAGACCGCCAATAGTTCTCATGAGGAAATTCAGCGCACCAGCAAGGAATATCTCCAGCAGGTGATTCAGCAGATGAATAAGGAAGTGGATAAACTCGACCCCATGGTGGCTGGACGCATGATAGGACTGGTACACAAAGTACAGGATATTAACGATTTGGGCTGTGACACTCCTATCGAGCGTAATGACAATATCGTTGCCGATCAGGTTGCCAAGCAGGCTGTTGCTGAGTCTGGCATCGACCAATGTCAGTACTTTACCTTCGACGTAAAAGTCAGTCCCGAGGCTTCTTCTATGTTACAGACCAACGCCAAGCAGGCTGCTCACGCTCTTGCTTTGCTTCTCGACAACTCCAAGAAGTTCACCACAGAGGGCTGTGTTACACTTTATGTCGATGCTGATCTGCAGGAATCTAAGGTCACTTATTCCGTTGAAGACACGGGTTTGGGTGTTCCTGTTGCAGAGGCTGAGCACGTCTTTGAACCGTTTGTGAAACTGAATAGTTATTTCGACGGTCAGGGTCTCGGTCTTACTTTCGCTCGCAGTATTGCTCGTCGCTTAGGCGGTGATGTCGCACTTGATACGACGCGCACTGGTAAAGGCTCATGCTTCGTGATGACTCTTCCTATGTAATATGATGAGGAAACTTATTCTTTTTGCACTCCTGATGGTGATCCCATCAGGAGTCTTTGCCAATAAGCTGGAGCGTTACCTCTCTCCAGATTATTGTGATTATAGCTACCTTCATTTCACGGACGGCTCTAGTTGGTATCTGAATTACAATGGTAACTACAGTCCTCAGTGTGACTATGAAGGGTTGTTGCTGACTAACGGATACTCCATGAGATTCACTTCTATTGAGGAATTTCCTGCCAATGTCAAAGTAACGATTGAGGCTGGTGGTACCGTGCAAGACGAAAGCAATTTTCAGGGCTACAATAATTACAATATCACGTTGATTTGTGACGGACAAGAAGAAAGGGTATCCTATACTCCTTTCAATCAATTTATGGGTAGCGTCAGCAACCTTGACGTGATGCAATATGAATTTGAACTGAACCGCAACGGTGCAGGACCTATTGAAATATCCATCAGTGCCGATACTCAGATGCCGACAGCTTACCTGTTTATCAGGGGTATCACGTTGGAATATGAATTCCAAGATCCCGTGATTACCGAGCTAGGAGAGGTGGCCTATGACGGCCAAGGCCAAGGATTGGGTGCCGACATTAAGGATGTGACTAACGATAACATACCTCAAACAGGTGTTGTTGTCAACAACATCCTCTATACCCTTGGTAAAGATGATGGTTCTTATATTGATGAAGAATTAGGTTGGAATTTGGTTACACTGAATACACCGACCCAAGAAGTTCCATATTACGATCCCGGAACTCCCAATTACGCAAAGGAGTTCAAGGGAATGACCTTCATCATTCCTGCTGGTGTAGGCACGCTTTATGTGGATGCACAAACGCTGGGCGACGGTCTTCTGATCGTAGAGTTTAACGGTCAGAAAGCGAAACAGTTCTCTACGGACGGAGTATTCAAGGAGATAGCGATTCCATATGCTTTCTATTATGATACCTACGTCTATATTTATCATTCCGAGAAAGCGTCTTCGGCTACGGCTTCTCCTCGTGCTCCAGGTAGGAAAAAGACGACGACGACCTCCATCAAGGGGTTGAGAGTCAACGCCCAGACTATTGGTGCTCCTCCAACACCTCCTTCTGTCACGAAGACATTGCGTAAGGAAGATATCAAGGTAGTTGACGGACACATCATCGTTGACGACCCGTCTGTCACCGCTTATGCTGACGATATCTTTGAGGGACTGACGGATATCACCTATGTTGACTTGTCGAAGACGAGCATTACAGGGAAGTATGTCTACCGTAAGGAGAGACGTCCGTTCAATGCTCTTCCAGATAACACCATCGTTTACCTGCCATACGGCAATTACCCGCAGTATGAATGTACCAACATTGTGTTTGGCGAAGTATGTCGAAACATGTTGCTGACCGATGGCAGTTTCGATATTAACCAAAGCTTTGTGGCACTCAATGTGAAGCAGGATGTCGACTATACGACAAAGCCCGACAAGACAACGACCATCGTACTGCCCTTTGCACTCGACGAGGAACAGGCTGCATCGCTGGGTACCTTCTATGAGTTCGGTGGTATTGAACAGGGTGGTGTCAGGATGAAAGCGGTGAAAGAGACAGAGGCCTACAAGCCTTATATGCTGAAAGCGACCGTCGATAAGTTCAATGCTGAGATGGTAATAGTAGACCCTGCGAGTGAATCCGAGGAGTTATTTGTTCGTCGTGTCGTTACCGCGCCTGAGTTTATCGGTGTGTTGAAGCCCACCATCATTAACTCCGACGCATACGTCTTTGATGCGGATGGTAAGTACTCGTTGGTGACTTCTGCAACATCGTTGGCAACGTTTACGGCTTACATCAAGGCATTAGGCGCTACGGCGACTCCATTGAACGTCCTCTACGGTGATGTTCTCAAGGGTGACGCTAACGGAGACGGCTTGATTAACGTGTCCGACATCGTGGAAATCGTGAACTATATCATGGGTAAACCCTCTAATAACTTCAAACAAGATGCTGCTGATGTCAGCGGCGACGGTGAAGTAAACGTCACGGATATCGTTAAAGTGGTAACTATCATCATGTCGGGAGAGTAGGGGACTGTTATCTTTATATATATAATAATGTAAAGAAAACTTGCCTGTTTTCTTGTATGGAATTTGGGAGCTTCTGGAAAATTAGAGGCTCCCAAATTGTTTGTTTCAAGCATAAAACAAGTTTGCATGTACCTTTTAAGTCGTTTGTAACGTTCAAACGACTCGAAAAGTAGTTACTTTCTAGTTGGAAACAATGTCTTTTTGTCCGAAAAATAGGGGCAAAAACAACACTTTTTTAATCGTTTTTGCTCCCTATTTTTCGTGATATTTGTCTCATCGGCGGTTAACTCCTTTGCTTTCAGTGTTTTATCCCAATGGCTTTATTTTCGCTTGTTTGCAGCCCACTTACCACTTCTGCATCAGCAAACGATTACATAGAAGGACTTTGTTAAGATTATTCTAAATGTAGAAAATAATTTATCTATGAATTAGTGCAAATATTTCTATCTTTTTTGTATCTTTGTCCTCAAATTATAAACCTGAATTAAAAATCGCTAATAGAATAATAGAATGAGATTATTATTATTAACCCTTATGACGTTTATGCCTTTAAGTTTTTGGGCACAGACTAATTATGGTATTATTATTAATAATGGTGAAGACAAACCAGTAACCGACCAGAATCATACTGATGTTATGGGTGATCAGACTGTCCAGTACAATGGACAAGGTACACTGATACTGAATGGTGCTACGCTGAAAAGTATCACTATTGATCCGACTGTATTTACAAAAGACTCACTGATTATTTACCTAAAAGGGGAGAATTCAATTATCAATGATGTGAATGGTGTTGCTAATGCAATCATCTATAATGGTTCTAATAGGAAAGTCAATTTCGCAACAGGTGACGGTTCAACCACAGCTTTACAGCCTGGTACATTGAATTGTAGTTACGTAAGTGCCACAACGGCGAAGAAACTATTCGGTGATAACATAACCATTTCCTATAGTAATAATCTTGCGGCTTCTTTGAAAAACAATACGGCTACCATCACCGCTGCGATGATTCCGTTAGTAACTGATAATAAGAAAGAACAGATTAATGAAGGTGATGGTCAAGGCATAGGCGAGGAGATTATGGATTATATTGACAATAATCTATCAGGAATGACTGATGCTGAGATTACGGGTGCATTTGGTCAGGGTATAACCATCAATAAGATC
The DNA here is from genome assembly GCA_902800585.1 of uncultured Prevotellaceae bacterium. Lineage (GTDB taxonomy): Bacteria > Bacteroidota > Bacteroidia > Bacteroidales > Bacteroidaceae > Prevotella. The sequence goes on along the minus strand of CADCEW010000031.1, from coordinate 12,785 downwards.
CTCTATGTACTGCCACATGATAATGACGGATACTTAATCATGGGTGATGACAATGTGCTATGCTTGAACTCCCAAATGTCAGACGGAACAGTTGAAGAGGTTGCACAAAAGCTTTATGACGGTGATATTATACCTGGCTCAGAAGATTTTAAGAATTCTTTCCATGGTCTTTGCTTCCTGTTGCCTGCTGGTGAAGGTGAGATAGTCCTTGATGTCAATACGGGCGCTACAGGTGAGTTGCATGTAATGGTGGGAATAGACGAACCTGTAACAATCACTGGTAAGACAGAATTTGAGACTGTGACGATTCCATACCTTGTGGATGCGGATACTTATGTGTTGATCTATAGTACTGCGAATGTTGTTGATGCTTCTCGTGTATTCGATTCTCATCGTGCTCCAGGTAAGAAGATGATGAATACGACAACATTGAAGAAGGTGGGTGTCAGTGCCAGAAGCGTATGCAGTGCCCCGGAACCTCCAGTATCACCGAAGACGCTCACAAAGAGTGATATGGTTGCTCCGATCCTGTATGGCGGACAGTACACTAACTTTGATATGGTTAAGGTTGAAGACACTGATGTAGCAAGCATTGCTGATGATGCTTTTGAGGGTCTTACAGATGTAACATGCTTAGACCTGTCAGCTACTGGCATTACAGGTTTGACGATTGACCGTGATATTAAGCCATGGAATTATCTTCCTTACTCTGCATTCATCTATCTGCCTACTGGCAATAAGGTAAAGGAAGGTCAGCAGAATGTGGTGATTGGCGACGTTTGTATGAATGCAGAGCTATTGGAAGACAATCCTTTCGAGATCACAAAGGACTTCACTGCAAAGAATATCGAACTGAAACGTAACTTCAAGGAACTGGAAGGAAAGAAGTGTACCATCATGTTGCCGTTTGCACTCGACGAGACGACAGCAGCAAAGCTGGGTACATTCTATGAGATGGTTGATGGCGGAGCAAGTGATGGAAACGATGGTAAGGTTCACATGGAGACAGTAGCTGAGACAATCGCTAACTGGCCGTACATGTTTAAGCCTGCTGATATAGATTTCATTAATCTTGATATGGTAAAGGTGGAAGCAGCGACAGAGGCTCCGGAATACATTATAAATGGAATGACTTTCAAGGGATGTTTTGAGAAAACAACGATAGAGTCTAATGGAAGTGCCAACTATTACTGCTTTGTTGACGATCAGTTTGTACGTGTCATTGATAATTCTGTCACAGTGAAGACATTCCGTGCCTATATGACAGCAGATGCAGGCGCAGGTTCATTCTCCAATACTTTAGATATTGAATGGGGTGACGGTACGACAAGCATCAAGAACATGAAGGTTGGTACTGATAACAATATCTACTACGACTTGCAGGGTCGCCGTGTACTTTATCCGCAGAAGGGTATCTATATTGTGAATGGAAAAAAGGTAATCATTAAATAAAGAAGTTATGAAAAAGATATATATGACTCCAGAAACGGAGGTATTCAACATACAGACAGAAGGTATTCTCCTGACAGGTTCCATTCTTGATCCTATAGATCATACTGGTGGCGGTACAGCTGATGCACCTCTTATGAGCGACGATGACTTTATGGATTTCCTCATGGGAGGAGGCGATTATTCTGATTTAGAGAAATTGTTATTCTAAAAAAAGTTCCCAAAAAGTTTGGCGGTTTCGCAAAAAGTATGTACCTTTGCAACCGCTAAACAAAAGGGAGGCTCCCTAGCTCAACTGAATAGAGCATCTGACTACGGATCAGAAGGTTGTGGGTTTGAATCCCGCGGGAGTCACAAAAGATAAGGAATCTCAATGGAGATTCCTTTTTTCATTTATACGTTTTTCTTTTGATAAATACGCTCTTCTATCGTACGGAAAATAACGAAGAGAACGGGAACAATGAATATCAATGCGATTGTTCCAACAACCATACCACCAATTGTTCCTACGCCGAGCGAGTGATTACCATTGGCTCCAACACCTGTTGCAAGTGCAAGCGGCAACAAACCAAACACCATTGTCAATGAGGTCATCAGGATAGGACGCAGTCGTACAGCTGCTGCATCAAGGGCAGCTTCAACAATTCCCATACCTTGACGGCGGCGCGTTGTAGCATATTCTGTGAGAAGGATAGCAGTCTTCGAAAGCAAACCTATCAACATGATAAGTCCCGTCTGCATATAGATATTGTTTTCCAATCCCCACATCCAAGCAAAGAGGAACGAACCAGCGAGCCCGAAGGGTACACTCAGGATGACAGCAAGGGGAATAAACAGACTCTCATAAAGGGCACAGAGAATAAGGTAGATGAAAATGATGCAGATGATGAACACAAGGGCAGTGGTATTCTGTGCCGATGATTCTTCACGTGTCATTCCACCAAACTCATAACCATAGCCTTCAGGTAATACTTCAGCAGCGACTTCACGGATGGCATCGATAGTTTGTCCGCTACTATAGCCATCAGCTGCGGTACCTCCGACCTGAATGCTGGGGAAAAGATTGAAGCGTGAGAGTGTTTCAGAGCCGTAAATGCGTGTCAAAGTAATGTACTGACCGATAGGCGACATCTCTCCGGCACCATTTCGCACGAAGATATTGTTGAGGGATTCTGTGTCAAGACGATACTCTGGCGAGGCTTGCACCATCACACGATAGAGTTTGGTGAAACGCACGAAGTTAGAAGCATACAGTCCGCCCACATAACCACTGAGGGCAGCAAGTACATCGCTGGGCGATACACCGTGACGTTTACACAAAGCAGCATCCACATCCACACGATACTGCGGATATTTCAGAGAGAAGTTTGTATAGGCGCGACTAATTTCTGGGCGCTCATTAAGAGCAGCAATCAGACGATTGGTATAAACGAGCAAGTCGTTGATAGTGCCTCCATGCTTGTCTTGTACGTGTAATTCAAAACCGTTGATGCGTCCGAAGCCAGGTAACATATTCTGTGTATTCACCTGAATCTTCGCATTTGCGATATCAGCGGTGCGGCGATAGATTTCATCTACCACGCTCTGCACATCGTCGCCCTTGTCTTTTCGTTCACCCCATTTCTTCAGTTTCAACGTAAAGTTACCATTTGACGAAGATTGCTCGAAGTTATTACTATTTCCGGCAATGAGTGAATAGATACGTAGTTGCGGTAAATCCTTAATACGTTCCTCGACCTGTTTCAATATACCGTAGGTTTGTTGCAGACTACTGCCTGGTGATGCCTGCACATTAATAAACACGGTACCCATATCCTCATTAGGTACAAGTCCTGTCTTGGTCGTGCGCATCATCCATGCTAAGCCTATAATGGATAAGACAACAAGAGCGACAGCTAGCCAGCGACGTGGTATGAACGAGTTTACTGCATGCTTGTAGTGGTCGAGAACTGCCGTAAACCCAGCATTGAATCTTGCATGGAACCCATTAGACCCATCAGCCCCATTAACCCCATCTCCCTGCGCCTTCATAATCAACGCACAAAGGGCAGGGGAGAGTGTAAGGGCATTAAAGAGTGAGATACCTACTGCTATTGCCATCGTTAATCCGAACTGCGTATAGAATGTTCCCGTAACTCCGCCGATAAAACAGACAGGTACGAAGACCGCCATAAACACAAGTGTAGTGGTAATGAGGGCTGACGTGATACTCTTCATCGCCTCTTCAGTCATCTCTCCTCTCTTCTCTTTCCTCTCTCCTCTTTCAAGCCTTGCCTGTACTGCCTCCACAACCACAATGGCATCATCCACAACGGTACCGATAACCAGTACGAGGGCAAAGAGTGTCAGCATGTTTAATGAGAAACCGATAGCATAGATGATAGCAAGTGTGGCTATCAATGAAACGACGATAGCAATGGCAGGGATGATAGTAGCGCGCCAACTTCCGAGGAACACCCATACGACAAGGATTACCAACAGCAGGGCTTCCAACAGCGTCTCCACTACATTGGTAATAGATGCATCGAGGAAGTCTTTCTTACTCTCCAAGTCTTCGATGACAATACCTCGCGGCAAAGATTTACGTATCTCCTCCACCTCCTGGTCTATCTGCTTGATAATCTCGTTAGCATTCGAGCCCGCCACCTGATTGATACTGATGTTAATGCCCGGACTACCGTTTGTTTCACCGATGATGTTATAGTTCTGTGAACCGAGTTCTACGCGGGCAATATCACCGATGCGCAGCACATCGCCATCGGGTAATGAGCGTACGACCAGGTTCTCATATTCTTGTTCTTCCTCATAACGACCACGATATTTCAATACGTATTGGAACGTATTACTACTTTCGGCTCCCAACGTACCTGTTGCTACTTCTACATTCTGTTCGTTGAGCACCTGTGTCACATCGGAAGGTGTCAGTCCATAGTGCGCCATCTTCAGGGGATCGAGCCAGATACGCATGGAATAGTCGGCACCCATGACGTTCACTTCACCTACACCGGGAATACGACTCAGACGAGGTTCAATATTTATCTTCGTGTAGTTGGCGAGGAAGGAACGGTCGAAAATACTGTCAGGACTATAAACGGCGATCTGTTTGATATTGGATGTCTGTCGCTTGCGTACGGTAAGACCGCTTTTTACGACATCACTTGGTAATCGCCCCTGCACGGTAGCAGCACGATTCTGTACGTTCACCATCGCCATATCGGCGTCAGTACCCTGACGGAAGAAGATGCCGATAGAGGCTGTTCCGTTATTCGAGGCAGATGATGTCATGTACATCATGCCCTCCACGCCATTGATGGCTTCCTCTAATGGGACGATAACACTCTTCTGAACGGTCTCAGCATTGGCTCCTGTGTATGATGCCATAATGCGAACTGTAGGCGGTGCTATCTCAGGAAACTGCTCAAGTGGGAGTTGACTCAGTCCAATGATACCTACGAGTACCATCAGTACAGAAATAACTCCAGAGAGTATTGGGCGGTCTATGAATGTCTTGACGTTCATTGTCGATATTTCGTTATAACGTTATAACGTTATTTGGGTTCCTTAGGTTTCTTGATTTCAACGCCATCTTTCAACAGTCCGGAACCTTCAGCGATGATGGTGTCACCTACGTTGATGCCGTGCTCCACAATATATTCTTTTCCGTTGTGCTGCGGATACAGTGTGACTGCCGTCGCCATCGTCTTTCCATTGATGACACGATAGACGAACGAACGGTTCTGTAACTCATATGTAGCTTCTTGTGGAATAACGATACACTGTTTGAGGTGTGTTGGCACGATAACCGTAGCACTTCCGCCGTTATGTAACAGATGATTGTTATTAGGGAACGTAGCGCGCAACGTGACAGCGCCAGTCTGAGTATCAACCGTACCACTGATAGCACTGATATGTCCTTCCTGTTCGTACTCTTTTCCGTTACTTAAACGAAGCTTGACAGGAGGAGCCTTGGCGATGAACTCTTTGATGGAGCCGTATTGAGATATGAGGTCTAATGTCTGATTCTCACTGATACTGAAATAGGCATACATCTCAGAATCATCGGCAACTGTCACTAACGGCTCAACAATACTGCTACTAACAAGTGAACCAACATGCCAAGGAATCATGGATGCCACACCGTTTACAGGACTTTTCACCTCTGTGTAACTCAGGTTATTACGGGCATTTACTTCTTGTGCCTTCGCCTGTGCCAATGCTGCCTCTGCTTCTATCAGCGCATTACGCATCGTTTCTACAGAGACTTCGCCAACTACACGTCCTTCTTTCAACAGCGTTTCATTCTCATAGTTCATCTTTGCCGTAGCTAGACGAGCCTCTGCGCTCTTACGATTTGCCACAGCTACCTCCAGTGCAGCACGATAAGGAACCTGATCAATGATGAACAATGTCTGCCCTTTATGGACAGGTTGACCTTCACCAGTCAGAATACGCGTAATACAACCGGACACTTGTGGACGTACTTCCACAATCTGACGACCAGTAAGTCGCGCACTGTAACGACGCTCAAGTGCCATATCCTTACGGCTTACCACCATCGTTTTATACTGAGCCGCATCGTGACCCTTCCGTTTTTCCTCACCACAGGACGTGACCAACAGCACGGCTGCAAAAGCGGCTATGAAGAATTTCTTTGTAAACATCATATCATTTTTATGTTGGTCTTGTTATATCTATTCATAATTATGGGGACAAATATACGAAAAATCTCTGATAATTCGCATATTTGCCCCCAGATTTAAGATGTTTTCTTAATTTATTTAATTAAGTCAACACTTCGTTTCAGGAACTCATCAAGGGCTTCACCCTTCAGCATACCGTTCTGCAACAGTGCAAGATCAATGAGTTGATGGACGATATCATTCTTTGCAGCAAAACCACTCAGTACTTCCTGTATCTTGTCTTTCTGCTCTTGAATGGCCTTTTCTGTATTGGTCTTATCGTCTTTCTCTTCCTGCGTCAACTCGTCAGCCTTTTTCTTTTCCTGAGCCTGACGGATAGCAGCAAGGCGAGCCTCCTGACCTTTCAACTCACTCTCGATAGGCTTGAGTGCCTCTTCCGTAGATGTCTTGCAGTCGTCAAGGATTCGTTTCACTAAAGGATGGTCACTATTCAAGACAAGATTCATGGAGTCAGGCATCTGAGCGTAGAAGTTCATGCCCGGCTGGAAACGGCTCATCTCCTTCATACGGCGCATATATTCGTTCTGCGTAATCATCACAGGACGAGCCTGTTCACCCAACGCCTGTACCTCTACCATGAACTCCGTCTTCTCTATCTTCGGCATCTGTGAACGGAAGACGGATGACAAATTGGCAGACTCGTCGTCTGACAGGGTAGACTTTGGAGCATCTTCCTTGACAATCAGTCTTTCGATGATGTCACTATCGACACGGGTGAAACGACTCTTCTCGAACTTCTGCTCCAGCATCTGGATGGCGGGAACATCGAGTTGTCCGTCCAACATCAGGACGGAATAGCCCTTGTCCTGAGCTGCCTTGATATAGCTGTACTGCTCTTCCTTATCGGTAGCATAGAGGTAGATGAGGGTATCGTCCTTGTCTTTCTGGGCTCCCTCAATGAGTGTCTTATACTCGTCAAAGGTAAAGTATTTGCCTTCCGTGTCCTTGAACAACGCAAACTCCTTGGCGCGGTCGTAGAAACTCTCTTCCGACAGCATACCGTAGTTAATGAAGAGTTTCAAATCATCCCATTTCTCTTCGTATTGTTTACGGTCTTCCTTGAAGATAGCCTGTAGACGGTCTGCCACCTTCTTCGTGATGTAGGTAGAGATCTTCTTGACGTCGCGGTCACTCTGCAAGTAAGAACGGCTGACATTCAGAGGAATATCGGGAGAATCGATAACACCATGCAACAACGTCAGGAACTCAGGAACGATGCCTTCTACCTGGTCGGTAACGAATACCTGATTGCAATACAACTGAATCTTGTTGCGTTGCAAGTCAATATTCGATTTGATGCGGGGGAAATAGAGAATACCTGTGAGATTGAAGGGGTAGTCGACGTTCAGGTGTATCCAGAACATTGGCTCGTCACTCATAGGGTAGAGGGTGCGATAGAAACTCTGATAGTCCTCTTCCTTCAGTCCTGAGGGCGCCTTCGTCCATAGCGGCTCCACATTATTTATAATATTATCCTCAGCAGTATCTACCATCTTCTTCTCGTCAGAAGACCATTCCTGCTTTTTACCGAAGGCAATAGGTACTGCCATGAACTTACAATACTTCGTCAACAACTCCTGAATCTTAGACTTCTCCAGGAACTCTTTGCAGTCATCATCGATATACAGGATGATGTCAGAACCACGATCTTCCTTCTCTGCATCGTCAATCTCGTATGCAGGACTACCATCGCAGCTCCATTTAACAGCTTTCGAATTGTCTTTATAGGATTTTGTAATAATCTCCACTTTCTTAGAAACCATGAAAGCAGAGTAGAAGCCCAATCCAAAATGACCAATAATATTGTTGGCGTTGTCCTTGTATTTCTCCAAGAAGTCATTGACACCTGAGAAGGCAATCTGATTGATGTACTTGTCAATCTCCTCTTCCGTCATACCGATACCACGGTCACTGATAGTAATAGTTCCCTTATCGGTATCAAGGGCGATATGTACGGTAAGGTCGCCTAACTCTCCTTTGAACTCACCTTGTTCTTTCAAGGTCTTCAGTTTCTGCGTGGCATCAACGGCATTGCTGACCATCTCACGGAGGAATATCTCATGATCTGAGTAGAGAAACTTTTTGATAACGGGGAAAATATTCTCAGTCGTAACCCCGATATTACCTTTTTGCATATACCTTATTTATTATTATATTATAATCGCTTTGCACTAAATATTGCAAATACCGTGCCATATTTCAAATAAAAGTAGTAATTTTGCAGGCAAATAACGAAGACAATGAAAAGAAGATGGCATTGTAAACCTGGGGAACAGCCTACTGAGTTTGACAAGAGGATAATGTACTTGGAGAACAAAGGGGCACTGGTTCCTACACGGGAACTCATTAAAACTCCTGAACAGATAGATGGTATCCGTCGTGCAGGTGTAGTGAATACTGGTGTATTGGATGCTGTTGGCGAGGCTATACATGCCGGTATGTCAACACTGGAGATAGACAAAATATGTCGTGACTACTGTGCGGCACATGGTGCGACACCTGCATGTTTGAACTATGAAGGATTCCCCATGAGTGTCTGCACCAGTATTAACGAAGTCGTGTGTCATGGTATTCCAAAGGCTGATGACATCCTAGAGGAAGGTGATATCATCAATGTCGACTTCACCACGATTCTCGACGGATATTATGCCGATGCTTCGCGTATGTTCATCATCGGAAAGACAACACCGGAGAAGGAACAACTCGTCAAGGTAACGAAGGAATGTCTGGAGATCGGTATGGAGGCTGCTAAACCCTGGGGCTATGTCAACGAGATTGGAAAGGCAATCGAGAAGCATGCAAAGAAATATCATTACGGTGTCGTCCGTGACTTATGCGGTCATGGGGTAGGGTGCCACTTCCATGAGGAACCTGAAGTGTGTCATTTCGCCCAGCGAGGTGACGGTATGTTATTGGTTCCCGGTATGGTATTCACCATTGAACCGATGATAAACATGGGGACATGGAAAGTCTTTATAGACGCTGACGACCCCTATGGATGGGAAGTTATCTCAGAAGACGAGCAACCCTCAGCCCAGTGGGAGCACACCTTCCTCATGACAGAACACGGATTAGAGATCTTAACCCATTAACCCTATGAAACCCATTAACCCTATTTATATATTAGGAATCGAATCAAGTTGCGACGACACATCGGCTGCCGTGCTCAAAGATGGAGTACTGTTGTCGAATGTGACAGCATCGCAGGCGGTCCATGAGGCGTATGGCGGTGTAGTACCAGAATTGGCATCCAGAGCGCACCAGCAGAATGTAGTGCCAGTGGTCGATCAAGCCATCAAGAAGGCTGGTATCACCAAAGAACAATTGACAGCTATTGCTTTTACCAGAGGTCCCGGACTGATGGGTTCACTTTTGGTAGGTGTCAGTTTCGCCAAAGGTTTTGCCCGTTCTTTAGGTATTCCTCTCATTGATGTCAATCATCTGCAAGGTCATGTGATGGCTCACTTTATAAGAGAACCAGAAAGTCAGAATACTCAGAATACTCCGATTAATCAGATTCCTCCGTTGCCTTTCCTCTGTCTGCTGGTCAGTGGTGGAAACTCTCAGATTGTTAAAGTCAATGCCTATAACGATATGGAGGTATTGGGGCAAACTATTGATGATGCAGCAGGTGAGGCGATTGACAAATGTTCGAAAGTCATGGGCTTAGGTTATCCTGGTGGTCCGATTATTGACCGCCTTGCGCGTCAGGGAAATCCTAAAGCTTTCCAGTTTGCAGAGCCCCATATCCCAGGATTAGATTATAGTTTCTCTGGACTGAAGACTTCTTTTCTATATAATCTGCGTAAATGGATAGAAGAGGATCCCGATTTCATAGAGCATCATAAGGAAGATATTGCCGCCTCGTTGGAATGGACTATTGTAGATATTCTCATGAAGAAGCTCCGCCTTGCTGTCAAACAGACAGGTATCAAGCATGTTGCTGTGGCTGGTGGTGTGAGTGCCAACAACGGACTACGTAATGCTTTCCACGACCATGCGAAGCGATATGGGTGGACCATCTATATTCCGAAATTCAGTTATACTACTGATAATGCCGCTATGATTGGTATTGTAGGTTATTATAAATATCTCGATGGTGAGACGTGTCCGATTGATGCGCCCGCCTTCTCAAAAGTGACATTTAAATAATTAATAACAATGATAGATTTTGAAAGTAAGGTTGTCAGCAGAGAAGTCAGCCAACTGCTGTGGGAGATGGAAAAAACCGTTGGAACGGCTGAAAGTTGTACAGGAGGTCGCATTGCTGAAGCATTGATTTCCATCCCTGGTGCCTCTAAGTATTTTAAGGGCGGTATTGTCTGCTATGTAGACGAAATCAAACAACGTCTCCTGAATGTTGATGCCCAAGTGCTAGAAGAACAAACAGCTGTCTGTGAGGAAGTGGCTCGTCAGTTAGTGAAGGGCGCCTGTCATACATTAAACACCGACTATGCCATCGCCGCCACAGGATACGCTGGTCCAACTGGTGGCACAAAAGATATTCCAATAGGTACTATTTGGCTCGCATGTGGAACACCAGAGAAACAAGTTGCAGTCAAGGTCGAAGAGGATCATGGGAGGGACATTAATCTCGCCATTGCTACCAATAAAGCGATGCAATTGTTCCTCAATTTCCTCAAAGAAGAGAGTGTAGAGAAAGTAGAGCGTTAAAAAATATTAATTAGAATACAAATCTCTAAACTTTAAACTCTAAACTCTAAACTTTTTCGTACCTTTGCACCCTGTTTGGAGTAAGTTACAATTTAGGAACAAGTAAAAGTAGATAGAAATGTCTAAAATTTGTCAAATTACGGGAAAGAAGGCACAGATTGGTAATAACGTGTCTCACTCAAAGCATCGCACTAAGCGCAGCTTTGATGTAAACCTGTTCAGCAAGAAGTTCTACTATGTTGAGGAGGCTTGCTGGATTCAGTTGAAGATCAGTGCTGCTGGTCTGCGTATGATTAATAAGGTTGGTCTGGATGCTGCCCTGAAGCAAGCTGTTGCTAAAGGTTATGTAGACTGGAAGGACATTAAAGTAATAGGAGATTAATATTATGGCAGGTAAGAAAGCTAAGGGTAATCGCGTTCAGGTAATCCTGGAGTGCACCGAGATGAAGGAGAGCGGACTTCCCGGAACAAGTCGTTATATCACGACTAAGAACCGTAAGAACACTCCTGAGAGAATGGAATTGAAGAAGTATAACCCCATCCTGAAGCGCATGACTGTGCACAAGGAGATTAAATAATCTATAAAGCATGGCAAAGAAAACCGTTGCTACCCTCCATGAAGGTTCAAAGGATGGTCGCGCTTACACAAAGGTCATCAAGATGGTAAAGAGCCCCAAGACGGGTGCTTACATCTTCGACGAGCAGATGGTTCCTAACGAGGCTGTGAAGGACTTCTTTAAGAACTAAGATTTCAAAACAAGATAGAAAAAACCGGAATCCAACAAGGGTTTCGGTTTTTTTTTGTAATTTTGCCGATGAAATCGAAATAATTAGGAAACAATGGGTATATTTGGATTCTTTAATAAGGATAAGAAGGAAACGCTCGACAAGGGATTAGAGAAGACCAAGACGAGTGTGTTTGACAAACTGACACGTGTGGTGGCAGGTAAGTCGAAAGTGGATGACGACGTATTGGATGACTTGGAGGAAGTGTTGATTACCAGCGATGTAGGTGTTGACACGACACTGAAGATCATCAAGCGTATCGAGGAGCGTGTGGCTCGCGACAAATATGTTGGTACCAGTGAACTGAATGGTATCCTTCGTGATGAAATCGCCGCCTTGCTTGCCGAGAATAATTCCGAAGACAATGACAACTGGGACTTGCCCGCAGACCATAAACCATACGTTATTCTCGTCGTGGGTGTCAATGGAGTGGGGAAGACTACCACTATCGGTAAACTTGCATGGCAGTTCAAACAGGCTGGAAAGAAAGTCTATTTAGGTGCCGCAGATACTTTCCGCGCCGCTGCCGTGGAGCAGTTGTGTATCTGGGGAGAACGTGTCGGCGTTCCTGTTATTAAACAGCAGATGGGTAGTGATCCTGCCTCTGTTGCTTTCGATACGTTAAGTTCGGCAAAAGCAAATGATGCAGATGTTGTATTGATAGATACTGCAGGGCGTTTACATAATAAGGTAGGACTCATGAATGAGTTGAAGAAAATCAAGGATGTCATGAAGAAGATTCTGCCTGAGGCTCCTGATGAAGTCATGCTTGTCCTTGACGGATCAACAGGACAAAATGCCTTTGAACAGGCAAAACAGTTCTCTGCAGTGACTCAGATTACGTCTTTGGCTATTACTAAACTCGATGGAACGGCTAAAGGTGGTGTTGTTATCGGTATCAGCGACCAGTTGAAGGTTCCTGTGAAGTATATTGGACTGGGCGAAAGAATGGAAGACCTCCAATTGTTTAATAAGCGTCAGTTTGTAGACTCTCTGTTTAAGAATGAATAAGAAACCGACCATCGATTTCATCACATTAGGATGTTCAAAGAATCTCGTCGACAGTGAAACGCTGATGGGACTCTTTGAATCGCATGGTTATCAGGTGACACATGATAGCGAAAACCCTCAAGGAGAAATTGCTGTTATCAACACCTGTGGTTTTATCGAAGATGC
>CADCEW010000030.1 GCA_902800585.1 uncultured Prevotellaceae bacterium | reverse complement strand
TCAGGAGTGGCATACGAGTTCAGTGACATGTTCTGGGCTTTGAAGGGTGCAGGATGATAGCCGTCTTGCAGGAAGATACGACAGAACCCTGCGGCAATGACGCTCTTACCGACATCACTGCCCGTTCCTACGAACATCAGGGGATGTAAATGCAGCACTTTCAATAGAACTTAAAGTAACGACGGGCGTTATTATAAGAGATATCCTGTACCATCTTACCCAACAACTCACGATCGTCAGGCAACAAACCCTTCTCTACATCGTTACCTATGAGGTTGCAAAGGATACGACGGAAATACTCATGACGTGGATAACTGAGGAACGAACGACTATCGGTGAGCATTCCCACGAAACGACTCAGCAAGCCAAGAACAGAGAGTGCATTCATCTGACGCTCCATGCCGTCCTTCTGGTCGTTGAACCACCATCCACTACCAAACTGCATCTTCCCGGGCTCTCCACCCTGGAAGTTACCAATCATAGTGGCAATCATCTCATTGGCACAGGGATTTAGCGTATAGATAATCGTGCGGGTGAGTTTGTCTTTCTGGTTCAGACGGTCAAAGAAATGGGCCATAGCCTTTGCATTGCTGAACTCGCCAATGGAGTCAAAGCCCGTGTCAGGACCAATCTGGTTGAACATCTTCGTATTGTTGTCGCGAATGGCACCATAGTGGAACTGCTGTGTCCAGTCGGAGTCTGCATCCATTTCAGCCATCACCGTTAAGAAACAGTTCTTATACTGTCGTATCTCCATCTTTGAAAGTTGTTGTCCGCGCATCGCTTTCTCGAAAATGGTCTCAATCTGTGAATCGGTATATTCCTCATCGTTAAAGGCACCAAGTCCATGGTCAGAAAGCTTACAGCCATTCTCTTCGAAGAAATCATGACGTTTTTGGAGGGCATCCATCATGTCGGCGAAGGTCGTGATATCCATATCGCACACCTTCTCCAACTGACGCACATAATTGCTGAAGTCCGACTTCTCGATATTCATCGCCTTGTCAGGTCGCCATGCAGGAAGCATGATGGGGTCTTCTGGAGCTTTGTGCTTGGCATATTCAATATGGTTATGGAGGTCGTCCACGGGGTCATCCGTCGTACAGACACACTCCACGTTGTAGTGCTTCATCAATCCACGAGCAGAGAACGCAGGTGTAGCTAACTTTTCATTACACTCGTCAAAGATTTCACGAGCTGTCTTGGGCGACAATAGTTTATCGATGCCGAAGGCGGTCTTCAACTCCAAGTGTGTCCAGTGATACAATGGGTTACGAAGCGTATAAGGCACGGTCTCTGCCCATTTCTCAAACTTCTCCCAATCAGAGGTATCCTGACCTGTGATATATCGCTCGTCAACACCATTGGTACGCATGGCGCGCCACTTGTAATGGTCACCACCCAACCATAATTCCGTGATACTCTTAAACCGGTGGTCGTTAGCTACCATATCTGGCTGTAAATGACAGTGATAGTCAATGATTGGCATCTTCGTCGCATGGTTGTGAAATAGGTCTTGTGCTATCTCATTGTCGAGCACAAAGTTCTTGTCGTTGAAAGCTTTCATGTTCTTTTGTTTTAATTATTGTATGGTGCGAAGGTACAACTTTTATTTTTAATTTCAAATCATTTTAACAAAAATCTATACTAATCTCACGCACATCATGGTGAGGTCATCGTTTGGTTCTGCCCCGTCACGATGACGCTCTACCTCATCCTTCAGCTTGTCTATCACTTGTTGGGCAGAATCGAAATGCGTTGTACGAAGAATGTCCAGTAGACGGTCATCGCCAAACTGTTTCTGCTGACGATTCTCTGCCTCGTTGAGACCATCAGTATATATAAACAACGGGCGACCTTTGACTGTCTCTATCTCCTCACCCTCATACTCCAAGCCAGGCCACAGACCAATAGGTGCATTAGGTTGCATGTCAAGGAATTCACCACGATGCTCGCCACCACCGATAACAGGAGGATTATGTCCTGCATTACAGAAGTCGAGATGTCCCGTTTTCAAATCGATGAGTCCAAGCCAGAACGTGACAAACATACCGCTCTCATTGTCGTCACCACTGAGAGCGTCATTCATACGTGTACATATCTCAGCAGGCATCATCTGTTGTGTAGCCAGCGTGCGGAAGAGTCGTGTCGCCTGTGCCATAAATAAGGAGGCTGGCACGCCCTTACCAGACACATCACCCAAAGCAAAATATAACTTGTCGCCAATGATTACATAGCCATAAAGGTCGCCGCCGACTTCCTTTGCAGGTGTCATCGAGGCATACATATCCAACCCTTCATAATCGGGGAATGTACTGGGCACCATCGACATCTGAATATCTCTTGCAATACGCAATTCACTCTCAATGCGTTCCTGTGCCGCTTTCATCTCAGCCAATCGCTTGGCTGCACGACGACGCACCAGCGTATAGATGACAAAGAAGATGGTGATGAGAGTAAAAACGATGACAGTCGCCCACATCCGTTGTTTTGATAGCAGTGCCTGCTGACGGGCGATCTCTGCCTCTTTCTGCTGTGTCTCATAAATAGTGGCGAGCTCTGCAGCGTCGCTACGTTTCTGTGCTCTGGTCGCTGGAATAATCAGCGAGTCTATTCTCACCGCTATTGCCAAAGCTGAGTCTATACGACCAGCACGGTAGTTATTGCGGAACTTAGGGAAAAGATGGTTGTTGATCTCCTCCAAATCAGCTTGATTAAAATTTTCTTCTAAGGCTATATTGTCATATTCCTTCATGATGTCGGCAGCCTCTGCATATCTACCCGCATACTCCAGATATGTACATGCCTTGAGTTGGACGCCAGATAACTTGGAAGATTCTGTCTGCAGGAATTGGTCGTAAGCCTTGGCTGCAGCCTCAAACTGATGTTTCTCTGCTAGCACCTCCGCCCGCGAAAGGTATACACGTCCCTTTATCCAGTCAACGCAATCAGATTCATGACCAGGTTGTCGACTATAGAATGTCAACATCGAGTCGCAGTAGTCCGTAAATCTCATTTTCTCGTCAGGCATCCCGTATTTGGAGTACGACTCAAAGGCAGTCATCATCGCCTTTACACATTCGTAATAATCCCAGACATCAAAATTTTTGTTTTCCTCATACTCCTTGAATATATGATACGCTTTCTCGTAACTTTTTCGTGCCTCGTCGAAATGTTCCAGTCCTCGCTGGCACCAACCGATAGTAACTAAGATGCAGCCTATATCCACCGGGTCAACCAGCGGACTGTTTTCTATCTTTTTGATAGCAGGCAGTGCCAATTGCAACGCCGCCTCATACTGTGATCTACCCTCTCCTAAATAGCTGGATAAATTCACCACTGCCATACTATATAGTCGGATATCGCCGCCTTTCGCATTGTAGTCGTTGATGACCTTCCTCAGTAGTCTGTAACACATGTCGGGCTGATAGTTTAACATATAAGCACCCGCCCGTCCGAAGTCGGCTCTCATCTCCGATATCTGATCCAACTCCAATAGACTGTCAATGACATGTAGCGACTGCTCCAAATTACAATTACGACATGTGGCACGTATCAGACTATCAGTATACAGGTACATCAGAGAGTCATTCTCTGAACTGCTGTTATGATGCCTGCCCTGTCGACAAGAACTGGCTGCCAACAGGAGTGTGACAATAATAATAGGGATAAATATGATTTTACGCATATCGTATGTTAATGATTTCGAGTTGATTTTCGCATGCGAAGGTACAAAAAATAAATGATAGATGATAGATGAATAATAAATAATTTAGTTTTTTTACTCACTTAATCATTTTTTTCGTATCTTTGCAATCAGAAGATCCTAAACATAAAAATAGCTACACAATGAACAAAAGACTGATGATTGGTGCTGCACTCTTAGCAGCCACGATGGGTGTCACTGCCCAGAAAGCCATGAAGGCTCCTGCAGGAGGTAAGGCTATCAGTGACGAACTTATCGGCATTTTCTTCGAGGATATCAGTAATGCTGCTGACGGAGGTCTCTATGCAGAACTGGTGCAGAACGGTTCTTTCGAGTTCAGTCCTGCAGAACGTGATGGATGGGGAGCAGGTACAGCATGGCGCCTCACACGCCCTGGTCACTCCTTGGGTACGATGGAGGTTCGTAAAGACAATCCCATCCACCCTAACAACCCCACTTACATGCGACTCTATTGCGAGCGTGCGAAAGAGTATTACGACTACACAGGCTGGAAGGGCTTCGGCATTCAGAATGACGGCTTTGACGGCATCTCCGTGAAGGCTGGTGAGAAATACAACTTCTCTATTTTTATGCGTAACATCGGTGATGCCAAGAAGGTACGTATCGCTTTGGTCAAGAATCAGGAAGGCTTTCCTCCCAAGGACCCGAAGCTGTTGGCTGATGCTATCTTCGATGTTACAGACAACACATGGAAACAGTACGATGCTGTCCTGACAGCGGATTCTACTTGTCAGAATGCTTCGATACAGATTCTCGTCCTCGACAAAGGCTATATCGATGTCGACATGGTATCACTGATACCGCAGGACACTTACAAAGGACATGGTCTCCGTAAAGACCTCGCACAGGCTCTTGCTGATCTGCAACCGAAGTTTATGCGTTTCCCAGGCGGTTGTGTCGTACATGGCGGTGGCGACGGTTTCTGGGACACTTACCGTTGGAAGACAACCATCGGTCCGAAAGAACAACGCAAGGGTCTGAAGAACACGTGGGGCTATCATCAGAGCATGGGATTGGGTTACTTCGAGTATTTCCAATTCTGTGAAGACCTGAACATGGAGCCACTGCCTATCCTTCCCTGTGGTGTGAGTTGTCAAGGTACCAACGGTGGTTGGGGTATGTACCCCACCCAGGCTCAGGATGCCTGTCCGATGGACGAGATGGATGAATGGGCACAGGAAGCGCTCGACCTCATCGAATGGGCTAACGGCGATCCTGCCACTTCAAGGTGGGCAAAGATGCGTGCCGATGCAGGTCATCCCGCTCCCTTCAACCTGAAATATCTCGGACTGGGTAACGAAGAGAAGATCTCACCTGAATTCGAGGAGCGCTTCAAGTATATATATAAAAAGGTAATGGAAAAATATCCTGATATCGTCATTGTTGGAACGGCAGGTCCTGGTTCACATCCTGGTAATCCTGATTTGGAGAATGGTTGGAAACTCGCGGATGAGTTAGGGATGCCTATCATCGATGAGCACTACTATGAGCCCAACAAGTATTTCCTTAGCAGTCGCCAGTACAATTACTATCCTCGCGACCGCAAGACAAAGGTGTATTTGGGTGAATATGCCGCTAAGGACAAGAAGCTCATTGACGCACTGGCAGAAGGTCTCTACCTGTTGCATGTCGAGCGTAACGGTGACATCGTGGCGATGACCTCTTATGCACCACTCTTTGCCCGCAAGACCAATACGAACTGGAATCCCGACCTTATTTACTTTGACAACGAGCGTCCATATCTTACCTGTAGCTACTATGTACAGCAGCTATTCGGACAGAGTGCTGGACAATACTATTATGGAGATTGCGTGAAGATTGAGAATCCCGATGTAGCTCCCCGATGGCAAGATCTACCCGAAGGTCAGGAAAGTGGTTACTTACAGGGACAGAGCGTCGTGCTGAATGTGAAGACACGACAGTTGTTTGTCAAGCTCTGCAATGCTGGTGACCAAGCGAAGAAGGCACATATCAACCTTTCACGCTTCAAGGGTGTGAAGACGGCTGTCAAGACAACACTGACTGGTCAGCCTGATGACGAAAACAACTACGACAAGCAGCCCATCGTTCCACAAAAGGAGACCATCAAAATGAAGAGCAAGGAGACAATCGACCTCGCTCCCTACTCTTTCGTGATGCTGCAGATCCAATTATAAACCTATTGTTTGTCAGATGCGAGGCAAAGTATTATTGATCTATACGGGCGGTACCATCGGCATGAACCGTAATCCACAGACAGGTGCCTTGGAGCCTTTCGACTTCAAGCACCTGCTCATCAATGTGCCTGAACTGGAACAATTCGACTTGGAGATTGACACCCATACGTTCAATCCACCTATCGATTCCAGCGATATGACACCTGCCCGATGGACAGAACTCAGTCATATCATTGCCGACCACTATGAAGACTATGACGGCTTCGTCGTGTTACATGGCACTGACACGATGGCATATACCGCCTCTGCCCTCTCCTATATGCTGGAGAATCTGACAAAACCTGTCATCTTTACTGGTTCGCAACTGCCTATCGGACAGTTGCGGACAGATGGCAAGGAAAACCTCATCACCTCTATCGAGATAGCTGCTGCCAAAGACGAACAAGGACATGCGCGTGTACCTGAGGTTGGTATCTATTTCAACGGACACCTGTTGCGCGGCAACCGTACCACCAAACAGAGTGCTGAAGAGTTCAATGCCTTCGAATCGTTCAACTATCCGCATCTGGTAGATGCCGGTGTGAATATCACCTATCATGCTGAACGCATCCTGAAGCCTGACTGGGACAAACCCATGACACCGCATTTCCGATTAGACAACAACGTCATTATCTTCTCGCTCTTTCCTGGTATCCGTGAAGACCTGGTGCGCCATATCATCGCTACGCCCAATCTGAAGAGTATCGTCATGCGTACCTTTGGAAGCGGTAATGCCCCCCAGCGCCCGTGGGTGATGCAGGCACTTAAGGAAGCAACCCGTAACGGTAAGGTGGTTGTCAACATCAGTCAGTGTATGCAGGGGGCTGTGGAGATGAGTCGCTACGACACTGGCTATCAGTTACAGGAGGCTGGTGTCATCAGTGGACGTGACGCTACTGTCGAGAGTGCCGTTACCAAACTGATGTTTTTACAATCCCATTACGATGACCCAGTACAGGTTAGTCAATTTATGAGAAAGAGTATACGAGGAGAAATGACAGATAATTGATTATTTGCAACTAAAGAAATGAATTCCTGTTAAATTTATCAGTATTTCAACTTTCAGTCGTTAATTTCAAATAGCCGTTAAGCAGGGCTGCATAATTGTTAAATTGCAACAAAAAGATACGACAATTTGGCAGAATAACAAAATTTGCGCCTATATTTGCACCCGACTTCATGCGACGACATTAAACCGTCATACGGTCGAATCGTCAAAGAGATAGTAAAACGTAAAACATTAAACTTGTAAATAACTGAAAGATGAAAAAGATTGTAAAGAATTTCATGCCGGCGATTTATTTTGTAGTAATCGCATTCTCGGCAGCATCGTGCAACAAGACGCAGGCAGCTCCCGCTGCAGCACCAGGACAACCCGTAGACCTCACCTTTGCGGCAGAGAAAGCACTGCCTTCCGTTGTCTACATTAAATCTGTGATTAACTCGAAAGTACAGACGGTAGAGTATTCCGATCCTTTTGAGGATTTCTTCTCAGATCCGTTTGGTGGTTTCTTTGGACGTGGACAAGGTGGTAATGGTCCTTCACGCAAACGTCAGGTTCAGACTCCTAAGCGTGCAGCAGCAGGCAGTGGTGTGATTATCTCCGCTGACGGCTATATTGTCACAAACAACCATGTTGTAGATGGAGCCGATGAGTTGACGGTTACACTCAATGAGAACAGCAAAGAGTATTCTGCTCGCGTCATTGGTGCCGATAAAACCACGGACCTCGCCCTTATCAAGATTGATGCGAAGAACCTTCCTGCCATCGTCATTGCCAACAGCGACGATGTGAAGGTGGGTGAATGGGTACTTGCCGTTGGTAATCCTCTCGGATTGAACAACACAGTCACAGCAGGTATCGTATCAGCCAAGGCACGTAGCATGGGACAGGGTGTCAGTTCAATGATTCAGACGGATGCTGCCATCAACCAGGGTAACTCTGGTGGTGCATTGGTCAACACCCGTGGTGAACTGATTGGTATCAATGCCATGATCTACTCTCAGACTGGTTCTAACATTGGTTACGGCTTTGCTATTCCTACAGCCATCATGAATAAGGCTGTGGAGGACTTCAAGAAATATGGTTCTTATCAGCGTGCTATGATTGGTATTCAGGGCAGTGACCTGAAGGCTTATATCGATAACCAGAAAGATCAGGACAAGGAAGTGGAAGACTTCGGTACAATGGAGGGCATCTATGTCGCTAAAGTCATTGAAGACGGCGCTGCTGCTGACGGTGGTTTGAAGGAAGGTGATGTGATTACCTCTGTGGACGGTCAGAAAGTAAAGCAGTTTGGCGACTTACAGGCTATCATTGCCAAGAAGCGTCCTGGCGACAAAGTGAAAGTTACCTATCTGCGCAACAAGAAGGAGAATACCGTTACGCTGACGCTGAAGAACGAGCAAGGTAATACGAAGGTTGTGAAGAATGCCGACGTGGACATCCTTGGCATTGACGTACGCCCCATCACCGACTCCCAGAAGAAACAACTGGAAATCAGTTATGGTCTTGAAGTATTGAAGGTAAGTGGCGGCAAGATGAAAGACGCTGGTGTTCCAAAGGGCTTCATTATCCAGACTATCAACGATACGCCAATGCGATCGTTCGATGACTTACAACAGGCTGTCAAAGACGCCAAAGACCAGATGCTGGTTATCAAGGGACTCTTCCCCACTGGCAAGCGCGGCGGTTTTGTCGTGTACTTGCAGAACGAGTAAAGAAACGGTAAAAACGTAATAATAAAAAAAGTAAGGTATTCTTTTGGTGATTCCGAAAAAATACCTTACTTTTGCATTCAGCTTTCAAAAAACGACTGAATGAGACAACTAAAAATCACCAAATCTATTACAAATCGAGAGAGTGAATCTCTCGATAAATACCTGCAAGAAATAGGTAAAGAGGAACTGCTTTCAACGGACGAGGAAGTCGAACTCGCCCAGCGTATTCGTAAAGGCGACCGCAAGGCACTGGAACGATTGACGAAGGCAAACCTCCGATTTGTTGTCTCTGTTGCCAAACAGTATCAGAACCAAGGACTGTCTCTCCCCGATCTCATCAACGAGGGAAACTTAGGACTGATCAAAGCTGCCGAGAAGTTTGACGAGACACGAGGCTTCAAGTTCATCTCGTATGCCGTATGGTGGATACGTCAGAGTATCCTTCAGGCCATTGCAGAGCAGAGTCGTATTGTCCGCCTACCTTTAAACCAGGTAGGTGCTGTCAACAAGATTAATCGTGAGGCAAACCGTTTCGAACAGGAATTTGAGCGTCGCCCTTCAGCTGAGGAATTATCCGAGAAGATAGACATTCCTGAAGAGAAGATTGACGATGCGCTGCATATTAGTGGACATCATGTGTCAGTGGATGCGCCTTTCGTGGATGGTGAGGACAACAGTCTTTTAGATGTATTAGTCAATGACGATGCACCCATGGCTGACCGCCAGTTGGTGATGGAGTCGCTGAGAGCCGAGATATCCAGTGCTCTCCAGATGCTCAACGACAGGGAACGTAAGGTTATTGAGGCATTCTATGGCATCAACCAGCCGGAGATGACATTAGAAGAGATTGGTACGAAATACGGACTCACCCGTGAACGTGTGCGTCAGATTAAGGAGAAAGCCATCCGTCGTCTGCGTGGTAATACAAAGAATAAAATGTTAAAAGCATATTTAGGACAATGAAGATTATTAAGTATATTCTGTTTTCCCTGTTGTTGGCTGCTGTTATGCCGACAGAACTACAGGCTAAGGTGGTGAAGAGCAAGATGTACCTGTTTGGCTTCTCTGCCTCTTTTCAGGACTCTATCATCTATATGACGGACGTTCAGGAAGTGGATGGTATATGGTATGATACCAAGACTAAGTTTGTGATTGAACGTGGTCAGTATTCCGATCAATTGAAGACCTATCTGACAGAAAGCAAACAGAAGCCCAATCGTGTGTGTGTAGTGATGTTTGCTCCATCACGAAAAGAGGCAGAGAAGTTATTCATCAAGATGCGAAAGGAATATACAGTGAAGGCGAAAGGGAAATACGATGTCAGGTATTTGACGAATACGGACTTCATGTTCCGACCTGTCATTATCACTGGAACGGAAAATCAATAAAAAAAGAGGAACCGCAAGTTCCTCTTTTTTCTTCTTATCCTTCGTGATTGGCTTTCCAAATCTTCATGCGCTCCTCTAACTGCGCATACTGGTGAGTCTCAATAAAAGAGGTACAGACGCGCAATCCTTCCTGATGGGAGCCTGTCGTAATCAGACAAATAGCAGAGACACCATAGTACATCAGTTCTTTGGCCAACTCTCCACTGGTCATTCCCTTATAGCCGATAGTGAAATAGAAACCGTCAGCCACAGGCTCGTCAAGGTCTTTGTCGTAAACGATATGGAAACCATAACGGCAGAAGATATCTTTTAACTTGTGGGCGCGCTCCCCATAGACACTTACTTCTTTGCGGAAGTCATACGTTCCGTCTGTTGCAGCCTTCAGCATCGCAGCCAAAGCAAACTGTGCCGAGTGGCTGGTACCTGAAGACAAAGCATAGAGCATACGCGTAGAAAAAGTAGGACCAAAGGGCAGTCCTTCGTAACGTGCCGCCAAATCAGGATAGTGACGATGGAACAACTTATTAGAGATACACGTCACACCAATACGTTCACCGGCATAACTGAAAGCCTTCGAACCAGAAATCAAGAGGATATAATTATCTGTATATCGCCCTACAGTCGGTTGATATGGCGGTTGGAAAGGCACACTCAGATTCTTACGGAAGTCCATTGCAAAGTACGCAAGGTCTTCCATCACGATGGTATCGTACTTTGTAGCAAGCGTACCAATCGACTTCAACTCGTCCTCGTTCAGACAAATCCATGCAGGATTGTTGGGATTCGAATAGACGATGGCACAGATATTCCCTTTCGAAAGATAACTCTCCAGTTTCGGACCCAGTTTCTCACCACGGAAATCATAGACATCAAATGTCTCGTATTTCACACCTTGTACCTGTAACTGCATCTTCTGCACAGGAAAACCCGGGTCGATAAACAGGACTGTGTCCTTCTTCTTGTCTGCCTGTGAACAGGTCAGGAACGAGGCAAACGTGCCTTGCATCGAACCACAGACGGGTACACAGCACTCCGGAGCAACATCAACACCGATGAATGCCTTCACGAAACGTGATGCTTCCTGTTTCAATACGGGTGCACCTTGTATGTCTGGATAACTGTGTGCAATACCCTCTTGCAAGGCTTTGACTTGAGCATCCACTCCTACTTGCGCAGCAGGCAGTCCAGGAATACCCATCTCCATCTTGATGAACTCCACGCCAGAAGCCTTCTCCGCTTTTGCAGCTACTTGTTTTACCTCACGGATAGTTGCTTTGGAAAAGTCATTGATGCCAAGTTCTGCAACGAGTCCGTCGACGATTTCTCTCTTGATTGGTGTCTCCATCATTTCTGTGCTTGTTTTCCAACGGCTAATGCTTTGATATTCGCTTCTACAATCGCCTCGCCTTTTCTGCCGAAGACGCGACGGATGGCATCTTCCAGTTTTCCATATTCAATACCGATAGCCTTCTGGGCTGCACCCAACAGGATGACATTGGCAGAGCGGGGAACACCATTGTCCTTCGCTGCCTGTTCGATATCGAGCATGATGACATTCTTCAAACTATTCAAATCAGCCTTGATTTTCTCTATATCAGGATAGTTCGGAATATTCACAAAAGGAGTGCTTGATGTGATAATCCATCCCTCTTTCGAGAGAAATGGCAGGTAGCGCAATGCTTCCATCGGCTCCATGGAAATAATCACATCTGCCCCACCCTTTGGAATCAGGTCACTGGCAATAGGATTGCTGGAGATACGGAGGTTAGACTGTACGTCACCTCCACGCTGAGACATTCCATGAACCTCTGCCTGTTTGATATACAGGTTCTCATTCATGGCAGCCTCACCGATAATGGTAGCGATAGAAAGGATGCCTTGTCCTCCTACACCGCATAATATAATGTCTGTCTTCATTTCTTTGCCTCCTGTGCTTTCTTCTGTTTCAAATGTCTCTGTAAAGTCTGCATACACTCACGACGTGGGATGATGACACTCACACCATGATAGTTAATCTCTTCGCGGATGGTCTTGGTGATCTCTTCCATGTTCTTGGGCAGAGGCACAACGACCTTCAGATGCTCGTCACTCAAGCCCAGACCACGACAGATGGCCTCAAACTTATTCGTACCAGCAGAGTCCTGTCCACCAGTCATCGCAGTGGTCAGGTTGTCGCTGATGATGACAGTAATGTCTGCATTCTCGTTGATAGCATCCAACAATCCTGTCATTCCAGAGTGCGTAAATGTAGAGTCGCCGATGATAGCGACAGCAGGCCATTGTCCTGCATCACTGGCTCCCTTTGCCATCGTGATAGAGGCACCCATGTCAACACACGAATGGATAGCCTTATAAGGAGGCAGGAAACCTAATGTATAACAACCGATATCACCAAATACACGGGCATTGGGATAGTCGAGCAATACTTGATTCAGTGCTGTATAGACATCGCGATGACCACAACCCTGACACAAAGCAGGTGGACGTGCCACGACATGAGAGAGGATCTCGGAGTACTCGGAGTTCTCGGAGTTCTCAGAGAGTCCCAGCGCCTTCTTAATCAAGTCAGGATTCAACTCACCTGTACGAGGCAGTTCGCCTGTCAGACGACCTTTAATAACTGCATTGCCAGGCATCACACCACGCACCTGATCCTCGATAAAGGGTTGTCCTTCTTCGGCAATCAGCACAAACTCGCAATCGTCTGTCATGCGACGGATGAGTTTCTTGGGTATCGGATATTGCGAGATCTTCAATACAGGGAATGGGCATCCGTTGGGGAAGCACTCCATGAGATAGTTGTAAGCGATACCGCTGGCAATGACGCCCATCTCACGATCGTCTGCATCGATATACGCATTATACTTGCTATCCATCGCCATCTGCTCCAACAGCGGCTGCTGGGCAGTAACGATATCATTGCGCTTGCGGGCAAAAGCAGGCAGCAACACCCAACTTGAAGCCTGAGCGTCGTAGTTCAATTCATTTTGTTCACGAGGTACGTCAACAACCTGGACGACAGCACGACTATGTGCCATACGTGTCGTGACACGCATCAGGATAGGCAGATGCAACTGCTCCGACATCTCGTAAGCCTCCTGTATCATGTCGTAAGCCTCCTGCTGGTTGCTGGGTTCCAAGGTGGGTACCATTGCAAACTTACCATAGAAACGCGAGTCCTGCTCGTCTTGTGAGGAGTGCATCGAGGGGTCGTCAGCCACCAACACCACCAGACCACCATTCGTTCCTGTCATGCCTGAGTTGACAAACGGGTCGGCACAGACGTTCAGTCCCACGTGTTTCATACATACCAACGCACGTTTTCCCATGAACGACATACCCAAGGCAGCCTCCATCGCCGTCTTTTCGTTCGTAGACCAACGGCTATGGACGCCACGTTCCTTCGCCAATGGCGACATCTGGATATACTCTGTAATCTCTGTAGAGGGAGTGCCCGGATAGGCATAGACACCACTCAAGCCTGCATCCAATGCACCTTGAGCAATCGCCTCGTCTCCCAATAATAGTTTCTTCATATTTCGTTAGGTTTAATTTTCTGACCTGCAAAGTTAATACTTTTCTATCAAACTACCAAATTAAATAAGCCAAACTACTCGTTCCAAGCGTTGGAACAAAGATAAGTATAGGAAAGTAACTTACTTTCAAGGTAAAAGTAGCCTCTTTTCACATCGAAAGTAAGCGCTTTTCGGGTCCAAAAGAACACAAAAAGTCCTGCCAACGTTGGCAGGACTCTATCATATATGATATTTAGACTTGTTTAGAACGTGTAAGTCAGTGAGCACTGTATCTGATGACGGTTGTCCTTCACCTCAACAGGATTGCAATGGTTGTACAATGTAACAGTCTGTTGTGTCTCATCGTCGATGTACGATGCAGAATAGTCTGCCATGAAGGGATAGAAATTACCCTTGCGCATGCTATACTGGTAAGCGAGATCGAGACGGAACTTGTCGAACGAGTAACCTACACCAGCCGTGATGCGATGTGTGTCCTTCCAGTTGACGTAGTGCGTCGTAGAGGCATAGTAGACACCAGGTGACATCAAGGTCTGGTCACGCACACCATCTTCCTGATACATCGGAGACACGTAGTTGTAACCCAAACGGAGAGCGATATTCTTGTCGGGCTTGAATTCAGCACCGAGTTTGAGAGTAGAAACACCCTTCAGTGTTTTTTCTATATGACGCTTCATCACGTTATCGCTGGAACTATTATCATAATAGGTATCACTCCAGTAGTCATAATAACGACCATCGATGGTACGCATGTCACATGCTCCATAGTCGGCATACTCATAGACGGCACCCAGAGCGAGGTTGTTGCCAATGGTATGACCAAGGCTTAAACCAAACTTCCAAGGGGTATTGAAGCGGAAGTCTTCCTTGGCAGCCTCGCGATCAACGTTACTGCCGATGGTAGTATAGTTCTCTGTTGTCAGACGATAGAACGTCGGAGTAGCCACAGACACACCAATACGGAAGGGAGACTCTTCGATAGGACGGACAATCACACCAGCCTTGATGTTATAACCATAACCTGTAATCTTATGATTATCTGTGATGAGAACATCTGAAATCTCGGTACTGTTAAGTATCTCATAATACTCACTATAGTTCTTGTAATGCACATTATGTACACCAATAGTCAAACCAAGATACAGACGATTCTTAATGTTACCACTGATATTGAAGTCGAACTCACCGATGTAACCAGTGTTGGCACGAGTGAAATCGTAAGACTCGCCTGCATAGTCATGGAGGACACCTTCGTCGTCCAGAACCATATTACCCATATAGAGATCGTCCAACTGAGAATAAGCCAGTCCACTGTTGTTGAAAAGGCCGTTCATATCCTTGAAGACTGTCTGGCGATTCTGAGCCGAACCATTCAGCGTACTAGCGGCATAAAGCACGTGATTGAAGTTACGATTCTTGTGGTAGTTGAAACCTAAGTTCAGATAACCGCTCTTGCCAGTACGCATAGAATACACAAAACCTGCCTGGTCGAACGATACATGTGTCTTGCTACCATCTTGGAAACTCATACCATTTTCCTGGATATTGACACTAAACGTACCAGAAACCTGACTTCTACGGAAGAGTCCGATACCAGCAGGGTTGCTGCCCATCGTGGAGATTTCAGCACCCAGTGCATCCATCGCACCACCCATTCCGACATAACGAGCCGAACCATTCAGGTCTTCTGTTGCCAAAGCGGCACCTATATACGTATCCTGTGTAGCGGGATAGTTCTGTGCCTGCATCTGCATGACAGTCATTGCCACTGCAGCGAATAAATATATCTTTTTCATATCTTTAAACTTTAAACTCTAAACTTTAAACTATCTGCGTCCGCCATAAGAGTGTCCACCGCCTACAGAGCGTCCACCGCCAGAAAAGCCGCCACTACGACCTCCACCAAATGAACCGCCACCACGACTTCCACCAAACGAACCGTTATTACTTGGCGTATAGGTACGTGTGCCACTGCTACGATAGCCACCTAAACTGCCATGATTATTACGATGAGTTGTAACACCCCTTCCACCGATGGTCCTTGTATGACCTCCATACTTGTGATGAGAGACGCCTGCACGGCTCCAACTGGCACCTGCATGACCACGATAACGGGGGTAATAACCACCCCAATAGCCATAGCGATAACGCCAAGGATAATACCATGTAGAGTAATAATAGGGCGAATACCAAGGATCATACCAGCCATAATAGCCATAATAGCCAAAATTGCCGAAGTACCAAGGATCATACCAGGGGTCATACCAAGCATAATAACCAGGATAATACCATGGAGATGCCCAACGACCATCACGATAGCCCAACCAATAAGCAGCACTTGGCGTATAATCTTCGAAACGACTCATACGACGAGTGTACTTATAGTCGTTTAGATCGCTATAGGCAGAGTCTGGATAGACACCTTTCTCCGCAGAGAAGTCAATAATATCATTACCTGCCGAGTCAATAGGTGCAACACGACTCCACGCACGGCGGTTATATTCGTCAGTGCTACGTGTACTGCCTGCATAGTAAGTATCGGTAGGCATACCATACTTCTCGGCTTCCTTTGCCACGTTCTCCTTCGTAGGTACGAAATAGAGATCGTCGTCCTGTGCCATCATCGTGATAGGCATGGCTCCTAAGAGGACTGAGAGTAGAACTAACTTTTTCATTTTCATTTCCATCATTTTATGGTTTCACGTTGCAAAAATACAACTAATTTCAGTGCAAAATTAGGGAAAAACCCTAAACTGAGGTAGGTTTTTCCCTATTTTTTGTAATTTTGCAGTAAATTATTAACATAACATGAAATATTTCGAAGTCAATTTTAAGATTCAACCCCTTTCGCAAGATGCCCGTGATATCCTTGCAGCACTCGCTGGCGATGCAGGTTTCGAGACCTTTGAGGACACGGACGAGGGATTGAAAGGATATGTGCAACAGTCACTCTTTGATGAAGAAGCACTCCATCAGACGCTGCAATTCTTTCCAATGGAAAACATCCATATTATATATAATGTAGCGGAAGCAGAGGATAAGGATTGGAATGAACAATGGGAACAAGAGGGCTTTGAGCCTATCGTCATCGGAGACAACCAAATAATCATCCACGACGGGAATCATCTCCCATCTCTTTTAGGAAAGGCTACGGGTAGGCGAACGGAGTTCGGGAATGAGGGGTCGGGGGTGAGGCTTATCGAAATTGATGCACATCTTGCTTTCGGAACAGGGACACATGAGACGACACAGATGGTATGCGCAACGC
Source organism: uncultured Prevotellaceae bacterium (assembly GCA_902800585.1). GTDB lineage: Bacteria > Bacteroidota > Bacteroidia > Bacteroidales > Bacteroidaceae > Prevotella. Next base: position 10,763 of record CADCEW010000030.1, on the reverse strand, counting down.
TTTTAGAGGAGTCGTTAAATGACAAAAATATCTTGGATGCAGGATGTGGAACAGGTATTCTTGGCATTGCTGCACTGAAACTTGGAGCAAAAAGCGTAACTGCTTATGACATAGACGAATGGAGCGCTGACAACACCCGTCATAATGCAGTCATTAATCAGGTTGACGAGCACCTGAAAATCCACTGTGGAGACGCTTCCCTACTCGACACTTTTGAGGAACGTTATGATTATGTTTTGGCGAATATCAATCGAAATATTCTGTTGAATGACATGGAGCGTTTCAGAAAGGTCATGAAACCCCAAGGAACACTGATTCTGAGCGGTTTCTATACAGAGGACATCCCATTATTGGAAAGCAAGGGAAAAGAACTGGGACTCAACCTCATTCGACAACGGGAAAACAACCATTGGGCTTGTATTCTCATGCGCGAACCATAAAATAATGAAATTATTTTCCGCAGTTCATCATTTTTTTTGTACCTTTGTACCGTTTTATTCGAAATTATTAAATAAAAGACATATTATGCTTACACTTAAACTCATTACTGAGGAGACAGAACGCGTGATACGCGGATTGGAGAAGAAGCACTTCCAGGGAGCCAAAAAGGCTATCGATGAAGTACTTGCCGTTGACAAGAAACGCCGTGAGGCACAACAACAATTAGATGCTAACCTGAGTGAGGCGAAGAAACTTGCCGCACAGATTGGCGGACTGATGAAAGAAGGCAAGCGCGACGAGGCTGACGCTATCAAGGCGCAGGTCTCACAGATGAAGGAAACAAACAAACAATTGGAAGAGACGATGAACCAGTCGCAAGAAGAGATGACGCGTCTGCTCTGTCAGATTCCGAATATTCCTTATGACGAAGTCCCTGAAGGAAAAGCCGCAGAGGACAACCACGTGGTGAAGAGCAATCTGAAGGAATGTTCTGCCAGCGACACTGTAGGTAACTGGGACGTGAACCCTTCACTGGGTATTGCCAATCCACTGCCCCACTGGGAACTCGCCAAGAAATACAACCTCATCGACTTCGATTTAGGCGTGAAGATTACAGGTGCAGGTTTTCCTGTCTATATCGGCAAGGGAGCAAGACTGCAACGTGCGCTGATTAACTTCTTCTTGGACGAGGCTCGCAAGAGTGGATATACAGAGATTATGCCGCCAACGGTAGTGAATGCCGCCTCTGGATATGGTACAGGACAGTTACCTGATAAAGAAGGACAGATGTATCACTGTGAGGTAGATGACTTCTATCTCATCCCTACCGCAGAGGTTCCTGTAACGAATATCTATCGTGACGTGATTCTCGACGAGAAGGATCTGCCCATCAAGAACTGCGCCTATACCGAGTGTTTCCGCAGAGAGGCTGGCAGTTATGGTAAGGACGTTCGTGGATTGAATCGTTTGCATGAATTCTCGAAGATAGAGATAGTACGTATCGACAAACCCGAACACTCAAAAGAGAGTCACAAAGAGATGCTGGAGCATGTAGAGGGACTGCTGAAGAAACTCGAACTCCCTTACCGCATCCTGTTGCTTTGTGGTGGAGACCAGAGTTTTACCAGTTCTATCTGCTATGACTTCGAGGTATATTCCGAGGCACAAGGTCGTTGGCTCGAAGTATCATCCGTTTCAAACTTCGACACCTATCAGGCCAATCGTTTGAAGTGCCGCTATCGTCGTGCTGATACGAAGAAGACAGAACTGTGTCATACACTGAATGGTTCGGCACTTGCATTGCCCCGCATCGTGGCAGCCCTTTTAGAGAACAACCAGACAGAGAATGGTATCAAGATTCCTGCTGCCCTTGTTCCTTATACTGGTTTCGAGATAATTGATTAAATATAAATAATTACTAAAAACAATTTTATTATGAACAAGAACGAAAAGTTTGTCATCACCATTAACCGTGAATTAGGTAGTGGCGGTCGTACCATCGGCAAATTGTTAGCCGAGAAGTTAGGCGTTTCTTTTTATGACAAGGCACTTATCAAAGAGTTAGAGAAGAAGTTCAATTTAGATAAAGAGGAAATTGAACGCCTGAAGGGCAGCAAAACCCAGTGGTGGCGTGAGTTCATCAATGCAGCCATGTACATGGGTCAGAACATGAACGAGATGTGGTATTACCAGCGTATGACTGGAGATGAGTTCCACTTGACGACTACTGATGATATGTTCAAGGTTGAAAAAGAAGTCCTCGAAAAACTTGCAGAAGAAGAGTCTTGTGTCATTGCCGGACGTTCTGGATTCTATGTGTTTGCCAACCACCCTAACCACCTCAGTGTTCTGATTCAGGCTCCGATGGAACATCGTATTGAGCGTATCATGAAGAAGCAGAACTTGAGTCGTGAGGAAGCAGAGAAAGTCATTAATAAGATTGACGATATGCGTGAGAACTATGTAAAGAGATTCACTGGTACCTCACGTTATGACACTCGCAATTACAATCTCGTCATCTCTATGGAAGGCAAGACTGAGCAGGAGGCAGTAGACCTGATTCTCCAATATATTGGATAATTATGAATAAGATTGTAAGGAAAGAACAATTCTCAGAAAAGGTTTTCCTCTTTGAGATAGAGGCACCCCTGATTGCCAAGAGCCGTAAGGCTGGTAATTTCGTCATCGTCCGCGTTGACAAGAAAGGTGAGCGTATGCCACTGACTATTGCTGGTGCGGATATTGATAAAGGCACTATCACGCTCGTTGTACAAATGGTGGGGCTCTCATCCAAGAAACTCTGTGCGCTGAATGTTGGTGAATACGTGGCTGACGTAGTAGGTCCATTGGGTAATCCTACACATATCGAAAACTACGGCACTGTTGTTTGTGCAGGCGGTGGACTCGGTGTTGCCCCTATGTTACCTATCATTCAGGCACTGAAAGCCGCAGGCAACCGTGTTCTCTCTGTGATGGCAGGTCGTTCAAAGGATCTTATCATCCTTGAGGATAAGGTGCGTGAAAGTTCTGATGAGGTCATTATTATGACGGATGATGGCAGTTATGGTGAGAAAGGTGTAGTAACAGTCGGTATCGAGAAATTCATCCAACAAGAGCCGCATGTAGATAAGGTATTCGCTATCGGTCCTCCCATCATGATGAAATTCTCAAATCTCACGGCACAGAAATACAACATCCCTTGTGAGGTCAGCCTCAACACCATCATGGTCGATGGAACAGGTATGTGTGGAGCATGCCGTCTGACTATCGGTGGCAAGACGAAGTTCGTCTGTATCGATGGTCCTGAGTTCGACGGAGCACTCGTTGACTGGGACGAGATGTTCAAGCGCATGGGTACCTTCAAGCGTGCCGAGCAGGAAGAGTTGGAGCATTATGAGGAGCATCTGGTAGGAAAGGATTCTGAAAATTCTGAATACTCCGAAAAATCTAATTATTCTGAAAAAGCAGAAACCTCCAACGACCCCATCGAAGTTCTCACAGACCGTAGTGCTGCTTGGCGCGAAGAACTTCGCAAGAGCATGAAGCCCAAAGAGCGCACTCAGATTGAGCGTGTCATCATGCCCGAACTGGATCCCGTCTATCGTGCCACTACTCGTACGGAGGAAGTAAACATCGGACTCACGAAGGAGATGGCGATGATGGAGGCTAAGCGTTGTCTGGACTGTGCGAAACCTACTTGTGTCGAGGGTTGTCCTGTAAACATTAATATTCCATCGTTCATCAAGAATATCGAGCGTGGTGATTTCTTGGCTGCTGCTAAGGTCTTGAAGAACACTTCTGCCCTACCCGCTGTCTGTGGACGTGTTTGTCCTCAGGAGAAGCAGTGTGAGAGCAAGTGTATCCACCTGAAGATGAACGAGCCTGCTGTCGCTATCGGTTATCTGGAGCGCTTTGCTGCTGACTACGAACGTGAGAGCGGCAACATCTCCCTGCCTGAGATAGCACCTGCCAATGGCATCAAGATTGCTGTTGTCGGCTCAGGTCCTGCTGGACTGAGTTTCGCTGGCGATATGGTGAAGAAAGGTTACGATGTTTACGTCTTTGAGGCATTGCATGAGATTGGTGGTGTATTGAAATATGGTATTCCTGAGTTCCGTCTGCCTAACAAGATTGTAGATGTGGAAATCGAGAATCTTGCCAAGATGGGCGTTCATTTCCAAACGGATGTTATCGTAGGTAAGACCATCAGTGTGGAGACACTGGAGAAGCAAGGCTTCAAGGGTATCTTCGTAGGCTCTGGTGCAGGTCTTCCTAACTTCATGAATATCCCTGGCGAGAATGCCATCAATATCATGTCGTCGAACGAGTACCTGACACGTGTTAACTTGATGGATGCAGCCAATCCTACCACCGATACACCTATCAACCTTGGTAAGAACGTACTCGTCGTTGGTGGTGGTAATACGGCTATGGACTCATGTCGTACAGCCAAGAGACTGGGTGGTAATGTAACACTCGTCTACCGTCGTAGTGAACAGGAGATGCCTGCACGTCTGGAAGAAGTGAAGCATGCCAAGGAAGAAGGTATCAACTTCCTGACATTGCATAATCCTATTGAGTATCTCGCTGACGAGAACGGTGCCGTCAAGGCTGCCATCCTGCAGGTCATGGAACTCGGAGAACCTGATGCATCTGGTCGTCGTAGTCCTGTTCCTGTAGAAGGCAAGACTGTTACATTGGAAGTCGACCAAGTCATCGTGGCCGTAGGTGTATCCCCCAACCCACTTGTTCCGAAGTCTATCGAAGGATTGGAACTGGGTCGCAAGAATACCATTGTGGTCAACGAGGGCATGCAGTCTGCTCGCGAAGAGATCTTCGCAGGCGGTGATATCGTCCGTGGCGGTGCTACTGTTATCCTCGCTATGGGTGATGGTCGTCGTGCTGCTGCCAATATGGATGAATATCTGCAGAAGAAGTAGTCATGAACGGACTCTATACTATCATATTGCTCATACTAAGTAATGTGTTTATGACACTTGCTTGGTATGGGCATTTGAAATTATCTGAGACGGGTGTCAGCAGCAACTGGCCACTTATTGGCGTCATTGCTTTCTCATGGATGATAGCCTTTTTCGAGTATTGTTGCCAAGTACCAGCCAACCGTCTTGGTTTTGATGGTAACGGCGGACCCTTTACACTGGTACAATTGAAAGTCATCCAGGAGTGTATCTCCTTGGGCGTCTTTGCCGTCATTGCCAACATCATGTTCCAAGGGCAGAATCTGCACTGGAACCATATCCTCGCTTTCTTCTTGATTATCTGTGCTGTCTATTTGGTATTCATGAAGTGACGCCATGACAGCAGGACAACGACTTCAACGACGCTTTCGGAAAGCTTTGCGCGACTATCGCCTCATCGAAGATGGTGATAAGATTCTCGTAGGACTATCTGGTGGCAAAGACTCGTTGTGTCTGTTGGAACTCCTTGCACGTCAGTCAAAGGTATATCAGCCACATTTCACTATCGAGGCACTTCATGTCCGTATGGAGAATATCCAATATGAGACAGACACCACCTATCTGCAACGTTTCTGTGATACATTGGGTGTACCCCTTCATATCATCTCTACCAGCTTTGAACCTTCAGAGAAGAAACCTGCCTGCTTCCTGTGTTCCTGGCAGCGTCGCAAACAACTCTTTAATCTTGCACAGGAACTCGGTTGCAACAAGATTGCTTTAGGACATCATCAGGATGACATCATCCATACGGCATTGATGAATCTTACCTTCCAAGGACAGTTCTCAACGATGCCTGCCTACTTGGAGATGGAAAAGATGCCACTTGCCATCATCCGTCCCTTGTGTCTGTGTGAAGAAGCGGATATCAAGGCGTATGCAGAGCAACAGGGCTATGAGAGACAATTAAAGCAATGTCCTTATGAGCATGATACCAACCGTACTGCTGCCTATGAACTCCTTGAGCGAATGCAACAGATGAACACAGAGGCTCGCTATTCAATCTGGAATGCATTGGAGGCAGGTAATAAACTCATACAACGCCTTACCATCTTGTTGTTGTTCTTTGTATCTACCATGACTCACGCACAACAGTCAGAGCGTATGCAGCGTATGACTGCGGCTACACAGCGTATCATGTTTATCGATAGTATCGTTGTCGACAAGAAAGACTTCCTTCGTGCCTACCATCTGACAGAAAAGGCAGGAAAGATAGCCCCCTACCATACCTTCTTCCCCAAAGATGCTTCGCAGTCGCTGACATTCATGAACGAACTGAATGACCGATGCTTCTTTGCCAGACAGGACACTACAAAACTGGCTGCACTCCTCTATCGTGAGTATCTGAATGGGAAATGGACAGATGCCACTGAAGCTTTGGGTACCAATGATCTCATGCAGTTTCAACAGATGGACTATCCTTTCATGATGCCCGATGGCATCACACTCTATTTCGCAGCTAAAGGTGATGACAGCATTGGAGGGTATGACATCTTTATGACTTCCTACGACAGAGAGGAAGGGCGTTTCCTTAAACCTGAGAATATCGGCATGCCTTTTAACTCTCCTGCTAATGACTATCTGTTTGCCATCGATGAATACAACCAACTGGGCTTCTTCGCATCCGACAGGAATCAACCTGAAGATAAGGTGTGCGTCTATACTTTCGTACCTGCTGAGAAGTACCAGACCTATGATGCCGCACAATATACACAGGAACAGATTGCCGACTTCGCACGAATAGTGAATATCAGCCAGACATGGGACAATCAACAGCAACTCAATGAGGCGAAAGAAAGATTGCTAAAGGCGAAGCGTACGACACTTGTCCGCCACCCTGCATTCTCCTTCGTCATCAACGACCAACTGACTTATCACCACTTGAGCGATTTCAAGGCACCTGATAATCAAGAGCGCTACAATCAACTCGTCACGTTAAGACAACGATATCAGCAAATAGTCCAGACATTAGAGAAAGCGCGTAAATACTATGCCAAGGCAACGGCTGAGGAACGTACCACGCTCGCTCGTGAGATTCTCGACAACGAGGATGTCCTGTACGAGTTAAGTCGCGCCATCCATCAAAAAGAAAAAGCCATCCGCCAAGCGGAAAACATATATCTAACTAATAACAAATGAGCCTTATGAATAAAAGAGTGTTCCCAGCATCAGAATTAATCATCAACAATGACGGTTCTTGCTTCCACCTGCATCTGCGCCCAGAACAACTGGCAGACCGTGTCATCCTCGTTGGTGACCCTGGACGCGTGGAGACGGTTGCCTCCCATTTTGACTCGCGTGAATGTGAGGTCAGTAGTCGTGAGTTCCATGCTATCACTGGTACATATCAAGGAAAACGCATCACTGTCCAGTCAACGGGTATCGGCTGTGACAATATAGATATCGTGATGAATGAGCTCGACACCCTTACGAATGTCGACTATAACACCAGAACGGAGAAGGATGAACATCGCAGCCTCACCATCGTACGCATCGGTACTTGTGGCGGTTTACAGCCTTTCACACCTACTGGTTGTTTTATCGCCAGTGTCAAAAGTATCGGCTTCGACGGACTCTTGAACTACTATGCAGGACGCAATGTCGTTTGTGACATCCCCATGGAGAAAGCTTTCAAGGAACACATGCAGTGGGACCCTGTCAAGGGTTCTCCCTATGTGGCTGTGGCTGATGAAGACCTCGTCGACCAGATTGCTGGCGATGATATGGTACGTGGCTATACGATTGCCTGTGGTGGCTTCTATGGTCCACAAGGTCGTCAACTCCGTGCTGACATCGCAGACCCTCAACAGAACGAGAAGGTGGAGTCGTTCGAATATGAGGGCATGAAGATCTGTAACTTCGAAATGGAGTCGTCTGCCGTTGCAGGCATGTCGTCCCTCTTAGGCCATCGTGCCATGACTTGTTGCATGGTCATTGCCAATCGCTACACTACAGAAATGAATACAGAATACAAGAACTCCATCGAAACACTCATCAAGAAAGTACTCGACCGTATCTAACGGTTAATGGTTATTGGTTAATGGTTATTGGTTAATGGACACAATTTGTGCTTTAGCAACTGCTCCTGGTGGAGCATTGGGCATCATCAGGGTTTCTGGTCCTGATGCCTTCGCTGCCGTCTCTTCTATCTGTTCTGTCCGCTGCGACGCTGTTCCAGCCAACACCACGCATTACACCCACCTCCATGAGGGCAATGAAATCATCGACGAGGCGATGGTCTCCGTCTTCCGTGCTCCCCATAGCTATACAGGCGAGAATAGTGTGGAAATCTCGTGTCATGGTTCCACCTATATATTAAATAAGGTGTTGGAACTGCTGGTGCAGAATGGTTGTCGGATGGCAAACCCTGGTGAGTTTACCCAACGCGCCTATCTCAATGGCAAGATGGACCTCTCACAGGCAGAAGCTGTTGCCGACCTCATTGCCTCCTCTAACAAGGCATCCCATCATCTCGCCATGAGTCAACTGCGGGGTGGTATCTCTACAGAACTCAGTCGCCTGAGGGAACAGCTGCTCAAACTCACTTCCCTATTGGAACTCGAACTCGACTTCTCCGACCATGAAGACCTTGAGTTTGCCGACCGTTCGGAGTTATTACAACTCGCACAAACCATCAATGCCCATATCACCCATCTTGCGCAGACCTTCTATACTGGCAACGCTCTCAAAAACGGCATCCCTGTCGCCATCATCGGAGCACCTAATGTTGGTAAGAGCACTCTGCTCAATGCTTTGGTAGGTGAAGAGCGTGCCATTGTCAGCGACATACAAGGAACCACACGCGATGCCATTGAAGATACCATGCAGTTGGGTGGTGTCACCTTCCGTTTCATCGACACAGCAGGCATTCGTCACACAGACGATGAACGCTCAATAGCGGCTGCCCAGCGAGCCCAGATTATCCTGATGATGACAGAACCAGGTGTTCCCTACCCTGACATCCCTGTTCGCGACGACCAGACCATTATCCATATCGAAAATAAGACTGAGCGTTTTCAGGCAAAATACAACATTGGCATCGACCAACTGCGCCAACAACTCCTTGATGCAGTTCCCTCCACATCCGACTCCGATGTCATCATCACCAACACTCGCCATTACGAGGCACTTACGAGAGCCAACGAAAACCTCCACCGTGTCATTGATGGCTTACAGCAACAACTAAGCGGTGACCTCATCGCAGAAGACCTTCGTCATGTCCTCTCCGAACTTGCCGAAATAACAGGAGAAGGACAAATCACACCCAATGAGGTATTAGGAAATATCTTTAAAAACTTTTGCGTTGGTAAATAGATTATAATACATTGGTTATATGGTAGTTACAATACTTTGTTAGAGCATTGTAGCAAATACAATAACTACCTATTTATCAGCTATTTGCAAAAATCTGCAAATAAAAATTAGCACATTTTGTGGCGAATTTCGTTAGAAGTGACCCTAAAAATCTGCAAATATCCGATACGCATTTTGAGGGTAATTGTCACCTGATATTTGCAGATTTTTGTAGATGTTTGCATCGTGCCGATTTAACTTTAATATCATGCCTGCAAAAAAAGTAGTTTTTGATAATCAAAATAGTCTAAATCAAGGTTGTTTTGCATGTCTGCTTCAGGCCAGTGCTACACCACCTGAAAGTGTACCAGATTATGACGACTGGTTTGGATAATCTTGGCAAAGGCAAAGACGGAAACCATTCAGCTTAGCTGAGATATGGAATGTTTGTTAAGAGGGTGTGTCATTCAAAGTGATACACCCTCTTTAGATGTTAAAATCCTCAATATTGGCAAATCAACTACACAAAATTAGGCATAATCATTGCTTTTTCAATGATTATATGATATTTTCATATTTTATCTTTGTGTTTACAATTATTATTTGTACCTTTGCACCCGAAATATATAAGACATTGATAATATGTGGACAGAACTGAGTGATACAGCTATATTGAAGAGGCTCGGAACGAGGCTGAAAGCCTATCGCATAGCAAGAGGGATGAAACAGCAGGAACTGGCCGCTGAATCGGGCGTTGGTGTGAGCACCATCGCTAAGATTGAGAATGGGCAATCTGTTGCGCTCTCACTACTTGTCAGCGTCATGAGAACGCTTAGATTGCTTGAAAACTTAGACTTGCTTGTACCAGAACAGAAGCCATCGCCAATGGAACTGTTGAAGATGCAGGGCAAGTGGGATGATGAAAGAGGCTATGCGGATTTCCAGTTTGACGACCGCTTCCGCAGGTCAGGCTTAGATATCGCCCCACTAATGATGCCATTGGCAAGAACCAGAGGCATCGTCTCGTTCCCCACCAATGCTAGAACAAAGTGTTTCTGCGGTCTTCCTGGTTTGATAGCTGATGCCCTCCCCGATAAGTTTGGTAGCCAACTCATTACGGAATGGTTCGCCCAGCAAGGCAAGACTGAGAGTATGATTACTCCGCTCGACCGTCTGTGCTACGTCGGCAAACGGGCAATGGGAGCTTTGGAGTTTGTGCCCGCTGCCAATGTGGAGGGCGTAAACGAATCGACGGAAATCTATATTCGGGAACTGATGGCTTTGTCTGAGTCCATCTTCAAGGAACGGAGCAGATTTCAGGAACTGATTCGGCAGAACGACAAATCGATTCTTGACATCCTTAAAGTCGGAACATCTGCTGGCGGTGCAAAGCCCAAGGCGATTATTGCCTTCAAAGAAGAAACAGGAGAAGTGCGTTCAGGCCAGGTTCCTGCGCCAGAAGGATTTTCATATTGGCTGTTGAAGTTCGATGGAGGCACTTATAGCGAACATAATGAGATAACCGATAATCCGCAAGGCATCGGAAACATAGAA